>CAZMEH010001066.1:0-3804 GCA_964564885.1 uncultured Saprospiraceae bacterium
TCTCTTTGAATAGTTAAAATAAATATTCCTTCACTTAGGAACGCCAATCAAATAACTGACCGATTTTGATGGCTTCTTTTTCCTTTTATTTGCTCTAAAAAACCACTGCATAGCTCGGCTATGCAGTGGTTTTTTAGATTACTAAAAGAAAATATAATCTTTTCAAAATTCGGTCAGCTATTTAACTGGCGTTCCTTAATAAACGGGCGTCTATCGTTAAAATTATTTAAGTTTACATTAGACTCTGAGCTTCAATTGTAATCTTCAATCATTTCAATGAAATTTGTTAAACGCTTTATTGATTTAATTTTATACAGTAATTTTTTCATAGCCGCCTGTGCGGTTGCGATGACTTTGCAAACGCAATTGTTGCTTCAAGGCTCATTTGAATTGATGTCGCCTATTGCAATTTTAGTGTTTTGTGCGACTTTGGTGATTTATGCGTTGCATCGCTTAGTCGGTATGTTTAAGGTTCAAGATTTCATTGGCGAAGGAAGGTATTTTATTATTAATAAGTTCAAATCGCACATTTGGATTTATGCAATTCTTGGAATCTTGGTTGGTGCGTATTACTTTTTTCAAGTTAGCCGAATGGTTCAAATGGTGATTGTTGTGCCTGCTTTCTTTTCGCTAGCCTACGTTTTGCCGATTTTTGGAAAAGGAAAAAAACTAAGGTTACGTGATTTTAGCGGTTTGAAAATTTTCTTAGTTGCTATCGTTTGGGCTTATGTTACTGTTCTTTTGCCAGCATTAGAATTTGGGATTTGGAATAGCGAAGTAATTTGGATGTTTATAGAACGGAGTTTATTTGTATTTGCCATCACATTGCCTTTCGATATTAGAGATTTGAAAGTTGATGGACACAACGAAGTACAAACGATTCCTTCCTGGATTGGCGTTGATAAAACCATTCAATTAGCAGGCATTTTATTGTTTTTATTTTTAATAATAGTCTTCTTTAGTTATTCAATGCTTGTATTTATTGCGATGTTGATTTCTGCTATTTCAACACTTTATTTTGTTTATTTATCACCAAAACAAACGCACGATTATTTTTTCACTGCATTAATGGATGGAACAATGATCATTCAATTCATAGCAGCACAGGCTGCTTTAGCTGCCTCAATCATATAGGCAAGGCAGCTAAAGTAGCCTGTACTTATAATCTAAATGTTGCCGAAAAACCAGTCGTCAAACCTAAAATTTGATGATAAACCATCGCAACGTCAATATTCAAATTCTTTAAATTTAAGCCTAAACCAAAGCTATTTTGGACAGGATAGGTATTTGCGCCAACTCGCAAGGAAAGCATTTCAACGATCTTATAATCAATTCCAAATTTAAAATCAACGGGAAAATCAATGTCTTTTTCTACTTCTGCTGTGATAGATAATTTCTCAGAAGGTTGATAAGTGATGCCTGTTGCCAAAATCGTCGGTACAAAATCCTCTTCTGACCAAGCAATGGTAAATGGTGAAAATACATGAACACCAATCAGGAATTTATCATTAATCGGCAATTGCAAACCAATCTCCGCTGTGATATTTCCTTGATTACCATAAAACGGAACCCTAAGATTTAGATAATCAATTTGAATACCAATCGCTACTTTATCAAATAATTTTCGACCATAAGCAATTCCGATTTTTTGCTCATTATAGTCTTCAAAACCAAAATACTGTACGGCTAAGCCAAAAGTTCCATTTTTAACAGGAATCGCAACACCTGCCGAAAACTGATTAAGTTCCGCAATAAAAAAGCGATTTTCACCAAAAGCGGTAAAACTCGTTTCTTCTAAAAATGCCAAACCAGCTTGATTCCCAAAAAGCGACTGAGCGTCTTGTGTTGTCGTATTTGTGTTTCCTAGAGCCAATCCTTTTGCGCCTGCGGCTGATGGCGTGTGATTTTGTGCAACACAAAATAGGACTGAAAAGATAAAAACAATGGTTAATGTTGATTTCATAGAAAAGCTATTTTGAACGCCTTCTTTAATATTTTTGCTTAAAAATAGTAAATATTAAAGAGCATACTTCCTCATCTCAACTTAAAATATGTTCTTTGCACTCAGAAATGATTTAAACGACTGCAACTAATATGACCAATACAACGATAAGATTTTTGCCTTTTTCAGACCATGAAGCACATCAAGCGACACAAGACGTCTTCGCATATGAAGGCTTTTTAGACGGCATGTATAAATACTTACCCAAAGAAGTATGTAACTATTTTGTCAAAACCAAAGATGAAATCCATTCTATCTATGATTTTCAAAGTAAGATGACACACATGTTTTTGTTAGCTATACAAAAGAAAAGTCTTACTCACAGAACGTCAAGCGGCTTTGACCAATTGGATAAAAATCAAAAGTATTTATATATTTCAAACCATAGAGATATTGTTTTGGATAATGCTTTTATGAATGCTCTTCTTCATGAGAATGGCGTTGATACTTGTGAATTTGCGATTGGCAGTAATTTGATGAAACATCCAATTTCTGACAATTTGTTTAGACTCAATAAGAGTTTTGTCGTGATGCGAGAAGGTACGCCGAGAGAATTATATGCGCATTCTGTGAATTTATCAAAATATATTGCTAGCCAAATTAGTGAGAAAAAATCTTCTATTTGGATTGCTCAAAGAGAAGGTAGGGCGAAGGATGGAAATGATAGAACGCAAGTTAGTTTGTTGAAAATGCTAACGATGAGTAATAGAAAGGATTTGGTCGGTTTTGCGAAATCGCTCAAAATAGTTCCTGTTTCTATCAGTTATGAATTTGATCCTTGCGATGTACTGAAAGCGGTAGAATTTATTACTAAACGAAATAACCCAGACTATAAAAAGACCTTTCGCCAAGATGTAGAGTCGATGTTGAAAGGTTTGATTGGAGATAAAGGACATTTGCATTTTCATTTTGATAAGCCGCTTGACGAGGAATTAGACGCAATTAATGAAATTGAAAATAAGAAGGAACAATTCGAATTATTAGCAGACATTATCGACCGCTCTGTTCATCGAAACTTCAAATTGCATCCGATTAACTACGTTGCTTATGATTTGCAAAATGAGTCTACTACGTTTTTGAATGATAAATATAACGAAGCTGATTTAGAAAAGTACAGCCGTATTTTCAATGAAGAGAAATTAAGTCACTTGGACTTGAGTGAAGAAGATTTGAAAATAGCTAAAAGTTATTTGATGGGTATTTACGCCAATCCTGTTGTAAATGCATTGTAAACAGTACCGTCGAATTTATTCGACTAGGTGTAACTTATTTTTAGAAAAATCTAAAAAAGGTAATTCTATAATTAGTTATTCATAAGTGACGATACACCTAGTCGAATAAATTCGACGGTACTATTTACTTATCCTTTAATGGCTTTCGCACCGAGAACATCTTCCATCATCGCTCGAAACTTTTTGCGATAGCGTTCGACATATTCAGAATATTTGGCTTCCATATCTTTGTAGCCAGAGCGTCGAGGCGCAACAAAAATTCCAGAACCATATTTCATTTGTAGTTCATAAGTGATTTCCACATATTCACCTTTTTGTTCCAAAACCATGTCAATCATAATAAATTCGTAGTAGCCAATCGTAAAATCATCCAAAACCTCTTTGCTTAGGTTAGAAACTTCAATACTCAATTCGCCTTCGGTATCTATAATAACAAATCTTGATTTTCTGCCCCAAACCTTTCTTTGCTCGTAATGATTCTTTAAATATCCTTTTATAACCTCTTTTACATGTTCAGAATCGCCAGTAGTTTGTGTCTTTTTTGTTGTAGGAACATCCGCCAGTTTTAAC
>CAZMEH010001067.1:0-10372 GCA_964564885.1 uncultured Saprospiraceae bacterium
GATCTTTGTCAAGAATTATCTGCTTTCATTAATAGTAAAGTAAAAAATGAGGACATAAGTAAAGATATACTACAGGAAACGTTTTTGAAAGCTCATATGAATATTCATATGCTTAAAGATTCTTCAAAATTAACTTCTTGGGTTTATCAAATTACGAGAAATAATATAAATGATTACTTTCGAAATAAGAAACAGACTGTTCAAATTGAAGACTTAGGGCTAGCCATTAAAGAAGAACCATCTTTTCAGAATTTAACAACCTGTGTTAATAGCAAAATAGCGGAGTTACCCGATAAGTACGAAGAAGCTATGGTTTTGACTACATTCAAAAACCTTAAGCAGACAGAATTAGCCGATTATTTAGGCATTTCATATTCGGGAACCAAATCAAGGGTTCAACGAGCAAGGGAAAAACTAAAGGAACTAGTGATAGATTGCGAGAATGTTGAAACAGATGGAAAAAGAAAGATAATCGGACATGATTTGGATAATTAATTAAAAAATAAAAATAAAAATAATTTTTGCGTCTTTTTCTGAATTGTCCCGTCCATTCGGCGATAGTAATAATTTTTCAATTTAATTCATTCGTAATGGACAATATTCAAACAATCGAAGTTCAAATTTTAAATGCTTTTGTCGATAATAATTCAGGTGGAAATCCAGCAGGTGTAGTTTTAGATGCAGATAATTTATCGACTTATCAAAAACTCAATATTGCAAAAGCTGTTGGCTTATCTGAAACAGCTTTTGTATCTTCTTCCGATACCGCAGATTTCAAGCTTGATTTTTTTACTCCAAACAAACAAATTGCCCATTGTGGTCATGCGACTATTGCTACTTTTTCTTATTTAAGCCAATTGGGAAAAATATCTAATCCAATAACATCTAAAGAAACGATTGACGGAAACAGGAAAGTAAACGTGTCAAATGGTCTTGCTTTTATGGAACAGAAAGCACCATCTTACACAGATATTTCTAATAGAAAACAAGAAATATTAGCTTCTCTTTCTTTAAATGAAAAAGACCTTCTAGAAAATGCTCCTTTGTCTTTGGTAAATACAGGAAATTCTTTTTTTATCATTCCTGTAGCGAATGCTCAAATTTTGAAAAATATTCAACCTAATGCTGATTTAATTAATCAATTGAGTGAAGAGTTTGATTTGATTGGTTATTATGTGTTTACATTGGATGTTGATGAAAAAGACAGAGATGTAACGACCAGGATGTTTGCGCCAAGGTATGGAATAGAGGAAGAAGCAGGAACAGGTATGGCTGCTGGACCGCTTGCCTGTTATTTATATGATAAGCTTGAAATGAAGCAAAGTAGATTTATGATTCAGCAAGGTAAGTTCATGAATCCAGCATCTGTAAGTTTAATAATTGCAGAATTAGACCTTGTTAATGATAAAATAACAGGTTTAATGGCTGGAGGAAAAGGAATAGCCGTATCTAAAAAAATCATTCATTTATCTGAATAAGTGAGTAAGTATGGCTCTTTGACAATTTTTGCCAAAATGAACGTTTTATAAGTCCAGTGTGGGTTTGCCCCACTGTCTTTCAATGAGTTAGACAATGAGGCAAGTCCGCATTAGATGAAGTGCCAAGAATTATCAAAGAACCGTAAGTATTAGTAACTGATGTTACGCAAGTATAATGTCCCTTTCGGGACAATCTGTTTATAGGAAATTAAAAAGCAGGTTTTGTGCGTTCCGTTAGGAACACTAAATAATCATCTTTCTTAGGCTATAAACAGACTACCTCTAACGAGGTGTTTTAAAATTGCGTAACATCAGTTAGTAAGAAAAAAAATTACTCAAGTAGCGATTTAAATATTTATCTACATTTTAGCGCATTTAGGCTAAAAAAGATTACTCTTTATAGAATCTTTCCCTATTTTTGCTGCAAACAACAATAGAAATATTATGAAATGTATCATTATAGGTGGCGGAATTGCAGGATTGACAACAGCAGTTGCATTGCGTCAACAAGGAATTGAAGCAGAAGTATATGAAGCAGCAGGTGTATTAAAACCTGTCGGCGCAGGCATTGCCATTGGTAAGAATGCTTCACAGGTTTTTCAGAAATTGGGTTTGGGAGAAATGCTAAAAAGTCTTAGTATTCCTGTACAATCGACGGTCGTTACAAACAATCAAGCCGTTCCTTTACAGGAACCTACTGCTACGAATGTCGTTGCATTTTGTATTCATAGAGCTATTCTACATGATATTTTGCATGATGCTTGTCCGCCAAATTCTGTTCATTTAAACAAACAATTAGCTTCTTTTGAAGAAAATGAAAATGGCGTAATCGCTACTTTTCAAGATGGAACAACCGCCAAAGGTGATATTTTGATTGGTGCGGATGGTATTAATTCCGTGGTTAGAAAGCACATTGTGCCACAAATCCAAAAACGTTACAGCGGTCAAACCTGCTGGCGAGGCGTTGCTGAATTTGACCTCTCTCCTACTTTCAAACACAATTTAACGGAACTCTGGGGCGGTAGAGCTAGATTTGGTTTAACTCGAATTGACGAAAAACGAATGTATTGGTTTGCCGTAGAAAGCAAAACAGCTGAGAATGGAGAAGACGAACCAACTCAAATTCATGAAAAACTAACGACTTTATTCAAGGACTTTCATCCAGAAATCAATGAAGTCATCAAAGCTACGCCACAAGCGGCTATTCACCGAGGCGATTTACACGATTTAGATAAGGTTGATTATCCATGGCATACAAATAAGGTTTGTTTGATTGGCGATGCAGCACACGCAACTACGCCGAACATGGGACAAGGTGCGGGACAAGGGATTGAGGATGGTTATGCGATTGCTTTGGCTTTGAGTAAACATGCAGTGCCTTTAGCATTTCAGCAATTTCAAAAAATCAGACAAGCAAAAGTGAAATCTATCGTAGATACTTCTTGGATGATTGGTAAAGTTGCACATTGGGAAAATGGAATCGCTACAAGTTTACGTAATTTCCTGTTCAAATTAACGCCATCTTCCGTTATGGAAAAACAACTTTCATCTGTTTTAGATATTTCCTATATTGAGGAGCTATGAATAAGTTCTACAATACTCCGTTTTGGTTTCAATGGTTAGTGAGCATTTTTTTGCTTTGTGCCTTTATCGGGTATACTTTCCTTATTTATTTTGGAGGTTTACCCATTTGGCTCGTAATTATCGGTTTTTTGCTTTACGTAAATGTGTTTCAATTCACAATGGCTCCATTTTTTAAAATGACTGGCGTTTATAATTATGTTTCGCCAGTGCTGTTAGTTTATGGTGCAACACCTGAGAAATATGAACTGCATAGCGGAACGCCTTTCGATATTTTGATGCTTTTCTCTTTTGCAGAACGTGGGAAAGTTGCTCAAAAGAAAATGCTCACTTATTTCCTAGAAGGTTTACTAGAAATCATTGTAAGAATAGAAAATGGTGAAGTTTTAGAAACGGCAAAAATCTATGGAGATAGTTATTTCTTTAGTGATAGAACGGCAAAGAAACTAGGTTTTCAAATAAAAGAAACACCGAAAGGAGTCGCTTTTAATGTTTACCTCAATGCCCTTGATATCTTTTGGATTTACTCTTTTACACAAGGAAGAATTGCTTTTCCCAATCTAAAAAACGTTAAACGAGCAGTAACTACTGGCGCAGTTTTGCTTGAACATAAAGCAGCTATTCAACGACATTTGAAGTTTGTGAGATAAGTTTAAACGCTTTGAATACTATCAGAAAGCAATTTATAAATCAATTGATAATCTGGATATTTGTCTAAAAATTGTAAATGATTATCAATTGTTTTTTCATCATTTCGGATAGCGGGACCAGTTTGCATTTGCTTTGGAGGATGATTTTCAATCTTCTTGACCGTTTCTAAAATCAATGGTTTTAGAATATCAAGCGTCAAATTTTCTTGTTTCAAAATATCATCCGCCATGGCAAACAAATGATTCGTGAAATTATTCACCATTACCGCACAAACATGTAAAATAGCTCGTTCTTTATCATTAATACGATAAACATTCGGGCAAATACTTTGGGCTAATGTTTCCAACAAGTTTAAATCTTCCTCATTATTTGCATCAATACAAATCGGTAATTTTTCAAAATCAACAGATTTTACCTTAGAAAAACTTTGCAAAGGATAAAAAATCCCAAAGCGCAAACGCAAAAGCACAGGTTGCTTTAACTGCCTAACCAAAACCGCACTAGAAGTTCCGCCAGAAGTGTGTACAATCAAAACATTTTCAAAGTTTATAGCCTTGGAAATTTCTTCAATCACATCATCTTTCACGGCAATAATTATAATCTCCGTACTTTCTAACAGTTCACTTAAATCACAAATAGATTCAGCGTTAACCTGCTGGGCAAGTTCAGCAGCATTTTCGATATTTCTACTAAAAATTTGAACAATAGAATGACCTTTTTCAAAGAGTCGTTTCGCAAGATGCGTTCCTACATTTCCAGAACCAATGATGGTGATTTTCATAGGAGTATGCTTTAAATTAAGAGTCTTTTTTAAAATTGAACATTACACAACTTGTCCCAAAATCTCAGGATTCTACATTAAAAAAAACTACCTACTAATACTCACGTAATTCATTCCGAGCTTATAATCTCGATTAATCAATTCCTTTAAATGATCGTAATACTTTTTATCCTTTATAAAATCCATATCACCAACATCAATAATCAAAATTGGAATTTCCTTTTCTATTTTAAAATATTCAAAATAAGCCTTTTGAATAGTTTCTAAATAATCTTCCTTGATTTGCTGTTCGTAGGAACGACCACGTTTTCTGATGTTTTTCATCAATTGCTCCGTCGGTCTATGCAAATAAACCAGTAATTCTGGCTTAGGAAAAGTAGCATTAAGGATATTAAAAATATTCTTGAACAAGTGATATTCCTCCTCTTTCAAATTCTCTTTAGCAAAAAGCAAGGTCTTTATAAAAAAGAAGTCCGCAATAATATTTTGATGAAATAAGGTTTTCACCAAATGCTCTTGCAATTGCTTATACCTATCAGTCATAAAAAACAACTCAACTGAAAAAGCATGACGTTCCGGATTTTCATAAAACTTAGACAAAAAAGGATTGTCAGCAAAAGCTTCTAAAATCAATTTACTACCCAAGTCTTTGCCTAATTGCTTACAAAGCGTCGTTTTACCAGCGCCGATATTCCCTTCAATCGCTACGTATTGATATTTCCAGTTGAGTTGCATCTTTTTAATTTACGATTTATAATTTTAGAACTCCGATTTATAATAATTCGTAATTCCTAATTCGTAATTCTTACTTAAATAACTTCTTCCATCGCAGCGATAATCTGTAAAAACATGTCTGCTTTCAAAGATGCGCCACCAACCAAACCGCCATCGACGTCTGGACAAGAAAAAATTTCTTTCGCATTAGCAGGCTTCACACTTCCACCGTAAAGGATAGAAATACCTTGCGCTACTGTTTCGCCATATTGATTTGCAATCAATTGACGCAATTCTTTGTGCATTTCTTGCGCTTGTGCCGGAGAAGCAGTTACACCTGTTCCGATTGCCCAAATTGGTTCGTAAGCAATGACCACTTTAGAAAATTCTTCTGCTGACAAGTGGAATAATTCCGCTTTCATCTGATTTCCAACGAAATCAACATGAGTTCCAGCTTCACGAATATCCAATGCTTCACCACAACAGTAGATAGGCGTTAAATCTCCAGCCAATGTTACATCAACCTTTTCAGCTAAGAAACCATCTTTTTCACCAAAATAAGATCTACGTTCTGAATGTCCAACAAGAACATATTTTGCACCAGTAGATTGAATCATTGCAATGGACGTTTCGCCAGTATATGCGCCGCCAGCAGCAGGATAACAGTTTTGTGCACCAATGAAGATGTTTTCCGCCTTCTTAGCTACTTGTCTAGTAGCGTAGAGCGAAATGAATGGAGGGCACATCACTACAATTGATTTTTTGTTATTCGCATTGTGTACGATATCAGCCGCTAATTGGACACCAGTTTCTAAATTAGTGTTCATTTTCCAATTACCAGCAACTATTTTTTTCCTTGTCATTCTGTTAATATTAATGTTCTATTATTAAATTGGCTGCAATATTACTTATTAATCTTAAATTTGAATAATTAAAAGTTAATGGAATGATGGAAAATTGGAATAATCCCGAGGTTTTCAAGACAAGTTGGAGTAGTTAAAGGTAAAATTTAACCTCAAAACTAGACTTCATAGGTTTTGAAAACCAATAAAGTCTGTTACGCAACTTTATTTCCAATATTTCAACGCTCCATTTTTCCAATAAGAAAAGCATCATGACAGACCAATATTTAGAAAACCTACGCTATCCAATCGGCAAATTTTCACACCCAACTAACTATTCTACTGAGTTCATTAATGAATGTATTGCAACAATTGAAGCTTTACCACAGCAATTAAAAACAATTGTAGAACCATTAAACGAAGTACAACTCAACACACCTTATCGTCCCGAAGGTTGGACAGTTAAACAATTGGTTCATCATATTTCTGATAGTCACCTGAATAGTTATGTTCGTTTCAAATGGACGTTGACCGAAGACAACCCGAGTATCAAAGCATATGACGAAAAACGCTGGGCAGAGCTCTCAGACAGCAAACAGACACCTGTTTCTGTTTCTTTATCAATGATAAAAGCGTTACATTATCGTTGGGCGGTTTTATTGAAATCATTAACAACTGACGATTGGAATTCAACTTTTCAGCATCCAGATTTCGATACTCCTTGGCATTTGAAAATGACTGTTGCTGTTTATGCTTGGCATTCTAAACATCATTTAGCGCATATTACAAACCTGATTGAAAGAGAATTTTAACTTTCAATGGATAATTGATAATTGACAATGAGTAACAAAACAAATCATTGTCAATTTTCCATTGTCAATTTTTCATTCCTCCATAACGAACAATCCTTCAACTATGACAAAGCGATTTTTCAAACAAAAAAGCAAACCCGCAAAAACACGAATTGTGAATATAGAAGAGCCTGATAAAAAACGCAAGAAAAAAAAGCGGGTAAATCCGAAGTTGAAGCGATTTTTAAAAATATCGGCTATTTCATTTGGCGTATTTATTCTTTTAATAGGAATAGCGTTCGGTTTGGCTACTCGCTATGAGGATGAGATCGGTGAAGCCATTATCAGAACATTGAATAAAAGTCTGACCACCAAAGTAGAAATTGGTAACATAGACTTGGACTTGATTCGTAGTTTCCCGAATGCTTCTGTTGATTTACATGATGTGGTTGTGCCTGGAAAATTTGGTGGCTCATTGCTCCGAACGGAGTTGATGGCTTTCAAGTTCAATGTCTTTAGTTTGATGGGCAAATCTTATAAAATCAAATCGGTTGTTATTGATGATGGTTTGCTCCAAATCAAAAAGAACAGACAAGGTCAATCGAATTACGACATTGTAAAAAAGAGCGGAAAAACGACTGCGAGTGACCAACCTATCAATTTTTCCATTCAATTAAATAGTACGACATTTAAGAAAATGGATTTGCGATATGCAGATGAATTGCAGAACAATGAAGCGTTACTATTTTTAGATTATTTCACTTTGTCTGGTAATTTCAGTGATGAACGAACCATTTTGAAAACCAACGCTGAAATGGAATCTACCTTTATTTCCATTGGAGGTGATAAGTATTTACCGAACGCTCTAGTCGCTTGGGATTTTGACATTGATGCAGATTTTCAAAACGGCACTTATGAACTCAACAATTCAAGCGTTAGCCTTCATGCAAATACTTTCAAAGCCACAGGAATGGTAAAGAAAGAAGGCGATTTGACAGATATTGATGTACAACTCAAAGGCAATGATTGTACTATTTTGTCAGTCATTACGATGTTACCCGAACGTTATAAAAATGCAGTAAAGGATTTCAATAGTCGTGGTAATTTCTATTTTAATGTTGATATTGATGGCAAATATGGCAGAGAAAACTTCCCGGCTATTGATGCTAAATTTGGTTTAAAAGATGGACAAATCACCAGTCCTAGATTGGGCGAAAGCTTAAAACATGTAAGCTTTGATGCGTCCTTTTCTAGTAAAGAAAATCAAGATAGCGCCGTTTTTGATATGACAGGATTCGAAGCCAAACTCAATGACAAGCTATTAAGTATTGATTTAAAATTAGAAAATATTGCTGACCCAAAGATTGATTTTCGGTTTAATGGCGATGTTGATTTAGGATTAGTTTACAAACTTTCCAACAATTCCTTCATAAAAGATGGTTCTGGGTTAATCAAAGTACAAGATTTGTTGCTCAAAGGTCGATATAAAGATATGATAAATAGCAATCGACTATCACGAGTTGATGCGTCGGGTACTATAGATTTTCAGGATTTTCAAATCAAATATGCGGACGAAAACTTTAGGCTTCAAAAAGGTTATTTGACCTTTACCAATGAGTTAATCACCGCTCGTTCTATCGAGCTACTCGGTTTGAATAGCGATTTTAATTTGAATTTAAATCTTCATAATATTCTGCCTACTTTATTATCCAAAGAGAATTCTGGGCAAAAGATTTTCTTTGATGGTGAACTTCGTTCTAATAATATTGACTTTGACAAGCTCTTATCATTAGGACTAAAAACCAGTGAAGCATCTCCGACAGTACCGCAAGTGGAAACGAAGGAAACAAACGATTCTTTAACGGAGAAAGGCATTGATTACACCAGTTTGGTGAGAGGGCGATTTAAAGCTGATATTAAGAAATTCAATTTCAGAAAAGTCAATGGTAAAAATTTCAGAGGCGAAGTTGAGTATAATAATAAAGAACTGGTATTCAAAGAAGTAGATGTTGACGCCATGCAAGGACATTTGCGCTTGACGAGTAATATTCGTCTAAAAGGTGCGCCACGATTAGAAGCATTTTTAGAGTTTCAAAATATTAATGTCGAAGAATTTTTGACGCAGAGCGAAAATTTTGGTCAAAATGTCCTTACTAATAAAAATGTAAAAGGAACACTCGAAGGAAAAATGATTGTCAATGCTTATTGGGATAAGAATTATAACTTTGTGTATAAAAAACTCTATTCATTGCTAGATTTATCCATTAAGCAAGGTGAATTAATTGATTTCAAAATGATGGAAGATTTTGCGTCTTATGTGAAAATCCAAGACCTCAAACACATCAAATTTACCGACATACGCAATCAACTACAAATCAAAGAAGGTAAAATTATTGTTCCATCTATGTTTTTACAAAGTAATGCTTTAAATATAAATCTTGCAGGTACTTACGACTTTGAAGACAATCTTGATTTCAAATTCAAAATCAACGCAGGTCAAGTAATAGCCGATAAATTCAAGCGATTCAATCCAATACGAAATCCCAAAAAAGCCAAACGAAAAGGCTGGATCAATCTCTATGTTAGCATGAAAGGTAATCTTTACAAAACGCTTGAAATGAAATACAGAGACAAGAAAAACGTGGTAGAAGCTTTAGAAGGCGATTTAAGTGTTGAGTTTCAAAAAATACAAAATACCATTAAATCAAAATTTAATGCAGATCCTTTAACCGAACCTTTAGATTGGGATGATAATGATGATGGTGACGACGACGGTGATTTTGGTGACTTTTAAGAAACTATAACGAAAAGTTAAAGTCTATTAAACATTTAAAAAAAAAGACTGATTGGTCTATTTTTGATATTGACGATGGGAAAAAAAGAACAAACAAGGCAGCTTATTATAGAAAAAGCAGCGCTTATTTTTAATAAGAAAGGTTATGCAGGTACTTCTATCGGAAATATAATGGAAGCGGCAAACCTAAGCAAAGGTGGCTTTTATGGGAATTTTAATTCAAAAGAGGAAGTTGCGATTGAAGCATTTGAATACTCTGTAAATACGGTCACCAATAAAGCCCGAGAACGTTCGCTACTAAAGGAAAAGTCAATCGATAAACTCATTGAAGCGATTAATTTCTATAGAGAATATATTTTCAATGAACCCGTCGAAGGCGGTTGTCCTATTCTAAATATGGCGCCAGAAGTGGATGATACAAATATTGAAATGCGTAAAAGAGTGACTAAAGCACTCGACAACTGGCAATATTCTATTAGTAGAGTAATTGACAGAGGAATTTCAACAGGTGAAATTAGCGACCAAGTTAACTCAGAAGAATTTGCAACGCTTTTTGTAGCTATGCTAGAAGGTGGAATTATGATGTCAAGGGTTTATAAAACGCCGAAGCACCTTCGTATCGTTCTAAATCAGTTAGAAAAAATGGTTGAAAATGAGTTAGCCTTAAATTAAAGATAACAATCAATCGTTTTGATTTTTAAGTGAAGAAATATTGTAACTATTCAGCATAGAATGTTGAA
>CAZMEH010001068.1:0-1543 GCA_964564885.1 uncultured Saprospiraceae bacterium
GTAATCGGTGTTTTGACTGACAAGAATGGTAAAATGATTGGTTCTTTTACTTTGAAACACAGAGACACGGAGTACACAGAGTTTTTTTTATTTTGAAACACGGAGACACAGAGTACACAAAGCTTTTTTTGGAACACGGAGACACGGAGTACACAGAGTTTTTTTGAAATACGGAGACACGGAGAATATTGGCGTTAAAAATAAATGAATTAGCTCCGTGTTTCAATGATGCAAATCAAAGTCTTCTATAATTGAAATAATCAACATCAAATCTTCAAAGAAATCTTTCACTAATTCAAAATTAGCATTGGAACTTAAAAGATTAGGTTCAAGAATATCCTTTGGTTCAGATACTGCAATGTAGATTTCTGAACCAACAATAGAAACATAAATATCTTTTTGTGTTAGACTTTGATATTCTAAAATGGATTCTAGAATAGATTGTGACAATAGTTTTTCTGGTTCAATATCGCAATTCGCATAAACCAAGAACTTATCCATGAAACCTTCTGGATGATCAAAAAAGACTTGTTCTCCTCCGATTTTTGTAATGCCTTTGATGGTTGACATTAGAAACTGTCGTCGCTCTTTTGGTATAATAACGACTGTTCCTTCTGTTATTTTATAGAAATTGGAATAAAAGAAAATTCCTCTAAAAATGGTATCATAACCTGGTCGGACGTAGGACATCTTTTTTACATCCAATTCGCACATTTCAAACTTTGCGCTTCCAACGCTACCTTCTATATAGTCTTCGCCTTTATAATAAGAAGCAGGTTCTGCAAAAATTCCGCTTCTTTGGAACGTTTCAATTGGAATACATCTTTCATAATCATAGCGCAAGCCACGTCGAGCAGCTTCCATGTAGGCATAAATTTCGTTCGGCTTTTCGCTTTCTTTTCCTATATCAATAAAGTCTAAAATGAGGTTAACGATTCGTGGTTTGAATGCAGAACGAAACTTTTGAACTTGAACGCCAAGGTAAGAAGTATAGATAGTTAGCGGAATACCTAAGAAAAGGGTCAACGCAGGAATATGTGCTAAAAACACCATATAACCCAAAATAATAAGGAAAAATAAGGAGCCAGCCATCAACCAAACTAATCGCTTCCGCTCTTTTTCTAATTCCATCAACGCCGGAAATATCACTTGATTGTAATACACACGAAACTTGTTCATGCGCTCCGATGGTTTATATTGAGTGATATTAGCCATTTTTTGAATTGACGATTTTAGATGGACTATTGACGATTATAAAACTATTTACCAAAAATACTTAACTTCCACAAGTTAATCTAAAATCGTCAATGAAAGTATTTGCTAACGTTTTGCGCCACGCCATCCATGGCTTTATCTCATTCTTTATATGACCGGCTATTGTTTTTGTTTGAAAATACTTTGCCGAATGGTGCTGCGACTATTGCTGCTTATCAAGTTGTTTCTGAATTAGTTGTTGCATATTTTGTTCGATCGGAGGTTCAAGAACATAAAAATGTGATGCAAACTGCTGGTTTATAAACTTCAAAAGATACTCCAGTCTTAA
>CAZMEH010001069.1:0-2216 GCA_964564885.1 uncultured Saprospiraceae bacterium
ATTAAATTAAATACAGAAAATAAAAACGTCCTTTATTCTATTTCGTTAAGGAAAGTTGTTTCTAATACAGTTTATGATAATTACTTCATTTTGTCTAAAAACATGGTTCTAGTTAAACAAAATCATCAACTCGGCGTGATGAATGAGCAAGGTCAATTAGTTCTAAAATGTCAGTATGATGAAGTAAAACCATTTGGTAAAAATCAGTTTCGAGTTAGAAAAATAGACCGCTGGGGCGTGGTCAATAACAATGGAAAATCTATTCTAAAATTAAAGTATTCTTATATTTCTCCATTAAAAAATGAGGTTTGTATCATTCGTGAAAATAGGCTACTAGGAATTGCAAACTTCAAGGGTGAAATCATTTTAAAGCCTCAATATTCTAAAATAGAACTCAAGAACAATAGAGCTAAAGCATTCAAAGGCAAAGCCTTATCTGTTTTTAATTTTGATAAAAATGGACAAATTTCAAATAATGCCAATGTAGGAAGGTTTGTAGGAACTATTGAAATTAAAATGAAATCCTCAAGCGGCGAACAGTCTTTGTTGTCGCACATAGAAGAAGAGCCAGAAGATTGTCTATTGGAGGATTACGAATGGTTTTATTCGCCATTGGAAGACCTTTGGGGCTTGAGACATTTAAGCACAGGAGATATAGTGATTAAACCGACTTTTGATAATATCAAAGTAAAAAAAGATTTAGGTTTTACTATCGTGAGTATCAATCGTTTTCACAAGCAAGTCATTGACCGAACGACTTTTCGTTTTAAAGAACTCTATGGAATGGTGAATAATAAAGAAGGTAAACTCGTCACTGATTTACACTTCTGGGATATTCGTTTAGAGGATTTTGAAGACAAAAACTTGGAAGCAGCGCACTGTATTTTTAAAAATGGAAAACACGGTTTAGTCAAACGAAATGGTCTCATTCTCAAAAAAGACTACGCTTATATTGGTCAATTCAAAAATGGAATAGCACGAGCAAGCGCAAGCGGTAAGCTTTCGGGAACCGTAAAACCTGTTTCAACCAACCTAGGAAAAGTAAAGGATTACGTTGAGGAAATGACTTCCGCTGGCGAAATGGTTGACTATACATTGCATGACCAAGAGTTTGAAAAACTGGCGCTGTTGACTTGTCAAGATTGTGCTTGGGGCTTTATTGATACCGCAGGAAAAGAAATCATTCCACAATCATATAGTTTTGCAAACGATTTTGTTAATAATATTGCCATTGTTCAAAAGAATAAAAAATGGGGCTTTATTGATGCAAAAAATAAGAAATTGCTCGATTTCAAATATGATGATATAGAGTTTTTAACGAATACTAACGAGCAAATTCTCCGATTATATATAAATCAAAATAAATGGGGCTTGATAGATACTTTGGGAAATGCCATTATTCCAGTCATTTATGAAGATATTGGCGAAGCAAATGAAGGCTTTGTTCCCGTCAAGAAAAACGGACTTTGGGGCTTTACTAATCAAAGTGGAAAACTAATTATTCCTTGCCAATATGAAGCGGCAAAAGGCTTTCATCAAGGCTTGGCAGCCGTTCGCAAAAATCGTAAATGGGGCTATATCAATCGCTACAATAATATTATGATTCCATTGAAATATAAATCAGTTGGTAATTTTAAAAATGGTTTCGCTTGGTTTAGAGAAACCTATAAATACGGTTATATAGAACCTTCTGGCAAGGTTATTATTGAAGCACAATTTGATAAGGCAGAGAACTTTGAAAAGAATATTGCTCGTGTAAAAACGGAAAAGGGTTGGGGCATTATTGATAAAATAGGGAATTTTATTCTTCGTCCTAAGTATGAATATATTAGTAGTTTTAACGAATTCGATTTGGCTGTTATTAAGATTGGAACAAACAAATATAGCTTTATTGATAGAACAGGAATTAGAGCAACGACGAAGCGATTTCGTAAAGTCGATGTATTTCGAGAAGGCTTAGCGGGTGTTCAATTAAATGATACTTGGGGCTTTATTGATAGCTTAGCACAAGTCGTAATTTCTCCAAAATACAAACGTATTAGCTCGTTTCACAACGGATTGGCGGCAGCTAAATTGGTGAATAATAAATGGGGCTATATTAATAAAAGTGGTCATTTAGTCATTGAAGCAGAGTTCTCTAAGTGCTTGAACTTCAAGGATGGAAAGGCCGTTGTTTACAAAGGTTATCGAAATGCTGGTTTGATTGATATCAGCGG
>CAZMEH010001070.1:0-9846 GCA_964564885.1 uncultured Saprospiraceae bacterium
AATGCTACCTCCGAGTTATTGGGGCAGGCTGCCTACGTTTTTCGCCTTGTTCGTAACCAAAAATCCTGCGTTATAATTGTAGCATTTATTTATTTTTCATTCCTTAAGCACATTGACGATTTTAGATTGACAATTTACGACTTGCCTGTTGCAAACAGGTTGCAAATATTTAGTAGTCAAATGGTTGCAAAAATATATTGTCGCAATAAATACCTTAATCTACTTAGCTCCGAATTAAAATGCAAATGTAACATATCAATTGATAGGATGTTTGTTTTTTGAGTGACGAGTTATCTATTTTGGTTTAACTGAGACATTATACCCAAATACTTTAGCACAAGACGGCTGATACTACATTAGATGTTATTTTAATAAAAAAAATTCCTTAAACTAAAAGTTTCTTGTTCAGTCTTCAAAAGTCTTTCTGTTTACCAAACAAGTACAATTAGGTAATTATTTAATCTTTATACACAATGGTGTTTTTTAATCTGCTAAATTGTTAATAATTTTCCAGTCTGATTTTTTCATTAAAAAATCAGAGAACAGCGCTAGCTAACTTTCAATATTTGCACTCTATTCTAAATAAATAATTAATATGTACAAAGTATTTTTACTTATAGCAATCATAGCAGTCATTGGATGTCAAGACAAAAAAAGTATTGTCGGTAAAAAAACGGACAAAGAGAAATTGATACAAAACGCAGAGCCTCCGAAGCCTAAACCAGCTTTAGTGGTTGAAAATTATCCTGCTAGTGAAATAGATATTAATTTGGTTAAAACACCACAGACGGTAGGTACAGCAAGCAAATGGATAATTGTAGGCGGAACAAGGGTTGGCGACATCACGAAAAGTACAACTTTAGCGCAGTTAAAAAATAGCTATGGCGCAGGAAATGTAACAGATAATAACTTTACACAAGGTGCAAAAAAATTCCTTACGTCAAAGGTCTATGAAGGTCAAGTAAACGAATTTGAAGTATTTTGGAGCGATACGATTAGTCGTAAAAGTCCAATTATGGTTAAAGTAACAGGTCCTGGTGATTGGCGAACGACTCAAGGTATTGCTATTGGCTCTACGCTTCAAGAATTGGTTGCTATCAATCGTAAAGATTTTTATTTTCTTGGATTTAATAACAATGAGTATGATGGTTATTATAATGGTAAGGTAAAGTGGAACAAAGGTGAAGTAGGTGATAAAATTGGTATTTCTTTGGCATATGATAATATCGCAAATGCTAAAGAGAGTTTTATAACTTTTCTGAATTTACAATCCTTCCCTAGCAATCATCCGCAGGCTAAAGATTTAAGCTTGACGGTTAGGGAGATTAGCTGTGTATTTAGGTAGGAAAACACCTACTAGGCATTGAACGCTTTAAAACGTTCAATGCCTAACTATTTAGTTCAAATATTATTCATTTTTCCAACTCTTCCAAGTTAATAAGCTTCCAAAAAACGCCACAAAATAAGTTCCTTGCTGACGTTCCAACATGCTCTCTGTCAAAATATTTAGCGCAATTATCACTAAAAAGATACATAGCAGGTAGTTTTGAGTTTGCCAACCCATTTTAAATGCCAATAAAAACCAGCCTAGTAATACTAATATTCCAATTAAACCAGTACTAATTCCTGTTTCAAAGTATTGGTTATGGCAATTTTGATTGTATTTAATGCCATAAGCATAATCAACAATTTGATAACCTTCCGTCATTGCACTTCTTGAATCACCAGAACCATATCCAAAAATTGGAGATTTAGATATTTGAAGAATCGATGCTTCCCAAATTAACATTCTAACTTCACCACTTGAAGTTTTTGACATTCGCTTACTAGCTTGTTTTATAAAGTTTAAGCTCAATAAATTGATAACAATTACAATAACTAGCCACGATACGCCTTTTATAAATTGTTTCTTAAAAATAATTTGCCAAAGAAAAACTATACCCAACTCTACTGCAATCGTTGCTAAAATCGCCATTCGTGATGCTAAAGCAAAAACTATATAATGAATAAATAATAGCCCTAAACCTTGAAATATCACTTTCTGATTAATTTCTATTTTTTCTTTATCAAACAAAAAATACAATCCAGTCAATAATATTCCAGATAAAAACATGGCAAAGTAAATTGGGTTTAAAAAAGTCTTTCCTGAAACCGTTGACCTAAAAACATTTCCATCTCCTAAGTAGTATTGATAATATAGAACACCTACAATAATCAAGCAACCTCCAACAAAAGCCCAAAATATGGCTTTTAGAATGCGCTCATCATATTTCTCTCGACTCACCAATAGTAACGGAACAAGTAACAGAGGAAGTTTGGCTTCTAAATCTGAAGACCAAAATTGTAGATTAGTTGAATAAAGCCCGCTGAGAGCGAATATGATAAAATACGCCATTGAACCAATAGCAAACCAATTTGATTTGACTTTACTAAGATAGCGAAACTGCTTATTAATAATCCAGGAAATTAAATACAGTGCAATAGCAACTTGTGCAACTTGTGGAAAAACGGGCAGAAAAAAAGCAAAAATAATTAATAAAAAGTCAGGTTTGTAAGTAACATCTTTTACAAACTGTTGAAGTGCTGTAATCATTCATTTTTTTTAGTCGATACATTAATCCCGCAAAAGTAGAAATAAGTCGTTACAGACCTATTTTATTGTAGTTTTTTCTTAAACATGCTTCCTACTAATTCTTCCAGCGTATCAAATTCACGCTTATATGCAATCCCTAAACCAGATTTATTACGAAGATCATCTAAGAACAATTCACTTCTATTGTAACCTTTCAATCTCCAGCGACCGTTTTTTGTCAGCGTAAGTTCTAGTTCAAAATCACTCGTGGTATAATTATTTCCATCTGAACCGTTAATATAATTGACTACACCACTAACCGTCAATCTATCATTGAACAAACTATTTCGTAAACCAAATTCATAATCTGTTACGTTATTCAGTCCAGTGGGATCGTTTACTAATATTCCATTATCTCGTCGAATATTTACATTTACATCAAGATCATTGACAAGATTGCTACCGCCCAATGCTTCTGTAACTAAATCTGTCACATAAAGCGACAACTGGTTAGAAAGCATTTCTGTAAACGTATTGACCAGAGCAGAACCTGCTAATTCGCCACTGCTTGAATTAAAATTGGAAGGTAGAAAGTCACCTAAAACCACTAAACCAAAGACTTGTCGATTAAGCTCGCCTTCTTCTTCTCTAATGATTTTTAGCTTATTCTCAACGAATGGTTTGATATTGTTGTCTACATTTGGTAAATCCAAATCAAATGAAATATCTGGTGAGAACAAATCACCACGCAGATTCATTTCCAAATCTACTTTTGTGCTTCGTTTTGCGTATTGTTTGTCCGCATCAGTCAAATATTCCAAAATCAAGTTATAAGGACGAACTTTCAAGTTTCGATAGTAAGCATTGAGGTTTAAGTCCGCAGTAAGTGGATCACCTGTCCATGTAATTGTTCCTCCTTCACGGACTTCAAATGGTTTATTAATACCTAAATCTTTGTACGTAAATAGATATTCTCCTTGTTTAATCGTGTAAACGCCTCGCATCGTAAATTCGCCTGTGCGCTTGATGTCTAATTGTAGTTTACCATTTCCAATTCCTTGAATTTCATCACCAACCTGTTCATCAAAAATCAATCGCATTTTAGCCTTATCCGTAATATTGAGATTCATTTTCAGGTCTAAACCTACAGGCGTAACATATTTTCTTTCCGTTATAGTATTTGAAGAATCACCATTATTGACAAAATTGATGAAGCTAACTTCACTTGATGACGTACTATAACTGATAGGCAAAACAATCTCTGTATCCTCGCCTGTTGTTGCAGTCACTTCAATTTCTGGCGTCTCTAGCGGCCCTCTGATATTCACAATAGCATCACCTCTAGCTGTTCCATAAAACAATTCGTTATCTTCCTTTTTGGTATCTAAAAAGAGAAACTTGGGTGATTCTATGGTAAGATTGAAATTAAAATCATCTAATCTATTATGCTTTACACCGCCTTGTACAAAAGCTTGACCGCCAAATTTATCTCGCATCAAACAACCTCTAGTGACTTGTCCATTTGTTTCTGGAAGTTCAATTCCTTCTACTTTAAATTCGTCATTAGTGACCTTAATCGTTGCTCTATCTATTCTGTAATAGGTTTTTAAATAATTAACCATGATGCCTAGTTTAGACAATCGGACGTTTCCTGTGAGTTCCGGTTGGTCGGGCGTTCCTATCAGCAAAACATCCGCATTGAACGTTCCTCGTGTTTGCGATACAAAGTCTCCAATAAACTCTTCTATAATCTGTAAAGGGTAATCTCTTGCTTCTATTTTGAAGTTAAAATAAGGGGCTTTTTTAAAATTTGTTTCAACTGTAGGTGAGGTGTAAGTTCCTACAAGTCCAAGTTTACTACTGTTTTTTCTAATATTAGCATTGATATCAATTGGGCTAAAAACATCTCGAAAAGCAATCTTTGCATCTAGTTTTCCAAGATAAAAATCATTCATTTTTAAACTATCTACCTTAGTAGATGCCCGAAAACCTTTTGCTTTGAACAAGTCTTCAATTTCAACAACCGCATTCAGTCGTCCTTGAAATTCCATATTTTTAATCTGCACAAATTCCTTTAACCAATCCAATGACACGTTTTTCACATTAAGCCTTAAACCTTTCCGACCAAGACTATCTATTTGAATCGTTTCATTATTCTCTACTTGTGTCAAGATTAGGTTTTCAGGAACTAGTCTATTTTTATATAATGTCAATTGATTTCCTGGCGAAATAGACCATTTTCTATTATATACTATAATATCTGAGGTATCAATATTAATACGAAAAATTCGATCACCGATCGCTTCTACAGCTCCTTCAAACTCTAGTTTCCTAACTATATTTCCTATTTGATTACTATTTATTTCAAAGTTTAGCTTATCGCCTGTTATTTTATTTTGAATAGAAATATAAGGTATGTTCAAACTATCACCCAAAAACGTATTTGAGGTATAAGCATTGACATTACAATCATCTCCAATTGCTCGAATCCGAACTAATGTGTTACCTATATTAATATTATCAAATTGAACATTTGGAAAACTCAAATCAAAATTAAGGCGAGAGACAGGTTTTATTTTTCCATCTACCTCTTTGGAAGGAAATGCCATTTGGCTATCAAATCGGCTTTTAATATTTAAATCACTGATAGTATTAACGCCATCAGAAAACAGATTGAGCCAGTTTTTGGTATCTTTTACAATGAAATCAAAACTGTAAAATTCATTAATCAATGGATTGTCTGGCACATAAACAAAATTTGAATCTTGTTTGACAAGCATATTCAAATTTAGGGCGGTTGTGAAATTTGAGTAATAAGTCGTAAAATAATTCAGTAGTACATCTTGAACCTTTATAAAATCAAAATTACTACGTAAATTTCCGGAAACTAATTCAGATTTCACATTGTAAAAACGAGCATTATTTAAATCTATTCCTGATTTGATTTCAAGTTTATCTAAACTATAAGTGGAGTCGTTTCTAATAACTTTGAAGTTAGACAATATTCCAAGACCTTTAATATTGTTTGGATTATCACCAACGAAATCTAACCGGATGTCGCCACTCAATTCATAATCAGCATCAACAAGGTTTAACGGTTTGAGGTTAATATAATTAAATGTTGAAGACAAATCAAACTCTGGCAATGTATCATTTAAATCAACTTTTCCATCAAAAACTAAATCAATATTGTTGTCTTTAACTACTAATTTTCCATCAAACAGCTTTTTTTCAAACAGACCGTCAATTGCAACATCTCTATATTTGTACCCTTTATAGATAAAGTCATTAATTCCTGCTTTGATTTCCGCCTTAACATCTCCTAAAGTAAAACCCTTACCTTCTATATCTGATGAAAAGTTAATAATACCAATGTCTTTATTATCTAGCCATTCACCTAGTTCAAAATCCTTCAAACCAAATTTACCATCGTAGCTACTATTCTTTAAGTTCATCCGCAAAAAATCGCAATCCGCTATACCCAAACCTGTTTTTAACGTTCCACTAGCAACGAAATCCTGCAAAAAACCATCTAGACGCCCTTGAAAAGACAATTTCCCTAATCGCATAATTTCCTCTGGAAACTTTACATCTCTAAGGAGTAATTGAACCGTATTGACATTAGAGTAAAATGATTCCAATTTGAGATTCATAAAAGCCTCTTGCGGTCGAGTAATATTATTGGAAGAAAAATCACCTTTCAGTCTAGTGTTTTTTCCAATGACCATATCGACGTCTTTCGCTCTAAGCCGATTAACGGTATTTTTAGCCGAACCATTTATTTTTATCATCTCGTTTTCATTCTTACTGAAAAACGGATTCCGTTGTAATGCCGGCGCAAGTGCTAGTAAATCTTTGAAGGCAATATTCGCATCGACAAGCTCTATATCAAGTTTAACTTTATTATTAAAATCTTGAAAATCCTTAATTCCTTTATATTTGAACGCCAAATAATCACCAATTTCACTATGCTCTGTGATGATTTTCATATTCGACAATTCTGCTTTCTCTGCACCGACTCGCAAGTCTCCAGAGAGCTTTTTGATTCTTGTTCCCTTTCCTTCCCTAACAGAAAGGTGTTCTATTTGAGCAGTCAATTCTCTTTTAAAAAACTTAATATCTTTAATATCAACCTGAATATCGTCAAACAACAGATGTTGATAATTAATATTTTCTTCGCCCCAGCTATTATCAAAGTAATCATTATCTATCTTGTAACGGCTATCTTTTATCCTCAAACGCTTTGCGGTCAGTAGCAAAGGTGTTTTTGGAAATGTATCAATATAATTACCTACTGAAAAAGTATCCGGAATAATGACCGCATTTTCAGGGATTTTTTTTCTCAAAGTATCATTGTGGTGAAAACCATCAACGCCACGGATTAACGCATCCTGAATAGCAATTTCTTTTTTCTTAAGATCAAATCTATCAAATATAATCAGTCCATTTTCTAATTTATAACCCATCGACACACCGTTATAGTAATTAAAATTTGTATAACTAAGATTTTCAAGCGTTAGCTTTTTCAGATCCAAATTCCAAGGAAATGGTTTTTCTGGTATAGGTACTTCTTCTGTCGCTGGAGGAAAGAAGGCATCAAGGATGAATTGTATATTTGATAAATAGTCGCCTTTGGGAGCTTCTATTTTAAAATGCGTGTTTTTTAAAAAAATATCATCAACTATTGTTCGCTGACCTAATAGCGAAAACAAGCCGATATCTATTTGAAGTAATTCGGAGTACATCAGTGTATCGCCGTCTAAATCTTTAACTAGAAAATCTTCTATTAAAAATTTATCAACAAAGGAGAAATTTACATAACCTATGCTAACTTCTGTATTCAGTTTTTTTGAAAGGTAACCTGTTGTCCAATCAACTAAGCGATTTTGAACAGAAGGGTAAGATATTACAAAGCGAATGGCGACTAGTAACAATAGAGTAAGCATCATGGTACGGAACAAAAAACGTGTAATCCGTCGCCATAATGGACGTTTTCGCTTCTTGTGCTGTTCAAGCAGTTGTTTTTCAACTTCTTCTAGTTCCTCTAGTTCGTTATGGTGTTGTTCTTCGTAATTCATGTACATCTGACAATGCGCTGATTGTCAATGATTTTAATAGCCTGTTCTAAAAAAATAAAAAAATATTATAGCAATCTCTGTAAAGATTAAAAACCTATTTGTGCAAAGGCGATAATATACGCAAAATTCGTCTTATTTTTGTAATTATTAAAACGTTTGACCAAGTTAATTATATTATGTATCCCGCTTTATTTTTTTGTTATTTAACATTTTTTACCGAAAATTAAAAATGATATAGGAACTCAACTAGCGGAAGCGTTTTGTTAATTAACTCATTTAATAATAGTTCGAGTTTCGCTAGGCTCTTTTATAATTTGAGCCATAAGTTATTCATCATTCAAATTAAAAATATATCCGTGAGCGTAGTCATATTAGGAATAGAGTCATCCTGCGATGATACATCGGCAGCCATATTGAAAGATGGTAAAATATTAAGTAATTGCGTTGCTAATCAAGAGGCACATCGAGAATATGGCGGCGTCGTGCCAGAAGTGGCTTCAAGAGCGCATCAAGCCAAGATTGTTCCTGTTGTTAATCTGGCGATCAAAAAAGCAGGCATCAAACTAGAAGATATAGATGCTGTTGCGTTTACTCGTGGACCTGGTCTGATTGGTTCGCTATTAGTTGGCGTTTCTTTTGCAAAAGGTTTTGCACTGAGTAGAAATCTACCAATGATTGAAGTCAATCATATGCAAGCGCACGTTTTGGCGCATTTCATTGACGAGCCTCGACCCAATTTTCCTTTCCTGTGTTTAACGGTTTCAGGTGGTCATACTCAGATTGTATTGATTAAGAACCATTTAGAAATGGAAGTTATTGGTACAACCATCGACGATGCGGCTGGTGAAGCGTTCGACAAAACAGGCAAAATCTTAGGTTTGGGTTACCCTGCTGGTCCAGAAATTGACAAACGTGCTAAATTTGGTCAACCTGTTTTCAAGTTTCCAGAACCTAGAGTCAAGGAATTGGACTTTAGTTTTAGCGGGTTAAAAACCTCCATTTTATATTTCCTAAAGAAGGAAATTAAGAAAAACCCAGATTTTATTACAGAAAACTTAAATGACCTTTGCGCTTCTGTTCAAGATAGGATTGTGAGTATTTTAATGAATAAACTCATCAAAGCAACCGAACAAACTGGGATTAACCGAGTAGCAATTGCTGGCGGTGTGTCCGCAAATTCTGCATTGCGTCAAGCATTGACAGACAATGGCGAACAACTCGGCTGGGAAACTTTCATTCCTCAGTTTCAATATTGTACAGATAATGCTGCTATGATTGCGATTACAGCGCATTATAAATATCTAAAACAAGAATTTGTCGGTCAAGATGTTGCTCCTTTGGCGAGGTATAAACTTTGATTTAGGTGTTTTTTTTCAAAGGTGTCAGGTGTCAGGAAAGATTTAAATTCTTTTGATTGAATATTTCAGGCACCTTTGCAGGTAATTTTTTCTGACACCTTGCTCCTGACGGCTCACGCCTAAATTAAAGCCATCTCCGCACTTTGCTCAAATACTCTAAATAATTATCTGTGTGAGATTCTTGTAAATAAACCTCCTCTAATCGTATTTGAATATTAATTGCATAAGTTGAAAGAATAGTTATTACCAATGTAAATGCATTTGGGACAACTAAGAATAAACCAATATTGGTTATGATAATTCCAAAGAATATTGGATTTCTTGAAATAGAAAATAATCCATACTGTATTAAGTCTGTTTCATTTTTATAATCAATTCCAATACGCCAAGCATCCGACATTTGCAATTGTGCTACAATAATCCAAATTAGTGCAATATGCATAAAAACCCAACCGATAAGACTAGCCATTGAATTTTCTAAATACCAAAACGGCAAAAGATATTGAGCTGCATCGCCTCCAAATGAGTAAATAATTACAATTATTAACTCTAGGATAGTTATCATTTTAAATACTTGACCATTGAAACTGTGTGCGTCATCTTTTGTATTATCGAATGTGAAAGCATTAATACCTGTACTTTTCCATAATAAATACGACCGAAACAATACTGGAATCGCAAGGAACACTACAAGGAATAAAAATAAGTATATTTGATTTGTCATGATTTTATTGAATTTTAAACTGTTAGGGAGTAGGAAAAAATAACCTACCCAATCTAGCTTGTTATTTTCATTTTTAAGAAAAAAAAACAGCTCCGTAGCTACAGCTATGCACCG
>CAZMEH010001071.1:0-5783 GCA_964564885.1 uncultured Saprospiraceae bacterium
TTTTTGTATAGTTCATTTGTGATGCTATTAATAAGGTACTTTGAGATTTACACCATTAAAAATAATCAAAAGCTTTCAACTTCTCGATTAACTTTTAAAAACTGCCAACACTTTTTTTAAAAAAATATTCAAAAAATTATTCCTTTTTTTAGAACCATTTTGTCACGAAAAAAAATAAAAATAGAATAACAAGCTATAAATCATTCAAAATGATTAGAAATCAACAATACAAATCAATTATTCCATGTCACAATTATAAAAAACATGATTTAATCAAAAAAAGCTAGAATCGTCAAAATTCAATTTTCCGAATAACTCCAATTTGTGACTTTCAAAAATAAAAAATACTCTTCAAAAAAAGCTCCTCCTTAATTCAAATTAGCTTTACAGTGACACGATACTCAAACCAGTGTCACAAATCGGTCAATAACGTAAAATATTGAATGATTAAAGGCTACATATTGTTCTCATAAGGAAAACAAGTAAACATAGAAAATACAGCAATATGAAAACTAGAAACTACTTTACAATAGGATTTATCTTACTTCTTACGATTTCTGCAAATGCTAGAAAAAGTAGTTTCAACGGTTATATTGTAACAACTGAAAACGATACCTTACATGGTAAGATATTCGTAGCTGGTCCTACAGCAAATGAATTGAAAGTAAAATTCGTTGACGAAAATAATTCAAAATCTTTTTTTAAAGCTAGAGACTTACAAAGCTATGCTTTTGAAGTGCCTAAGTTTAATAAAGAAACTAGAAAGCATGGTACTGAATGGATTAACTATGTAAGAAAAACAGTAGAAGATGCGCCTGTTAGATTTGGTACAACAGACATTATGATTGAAAAGCAAGTTGACGGTGATATTCAAGTATTCAATCAGTACACAGAATCTGATGAAAAAATCGGCGGTACACTTAAGCACTATTTTTATGTAGAAAGTACTAATAAAGTTGATTTTTCTAAGGTTACAAAAGCGAACTATAAGGAAGTAATGAAGACAGCAACTGCTGATTTCATGGAACTAAATAATAAAATTGGTAAAAAAGGTTTTGGCTACAAATACATTGTAAAAATTGCTAAGATTTATAATCAACATAAAGCGGGTAGAAAGCAAGCTAATTAATCTTAAAGAAACTAAAGAACTTGGGTAATGTAGTTTTGTCAGTAATTTGTTATGAAAGTCGGTAGCTTTAAGAGCTGCCGACTCTCTTTTTTTAGGGCAGCCTTCGTTCCGTTGACTTTAGTCGACTAGGTGTATAATAGCCATACATCTTGTCGACTAAAGTCAACGATACAAAATTAAAAAAGCGTTGTATTTCATATTGAAATACAACGCTTTTCTAATATACCTGTCTTCTTTCAGTGAACAAAGTGAACGGTCTCACATCTGACAGCGAAGCGATCCAATCTATAAAACCTACATTAATCGCTTTATAGCTTGTTCCAATTGTGGGCCAGGAACTAGATTAGTTGCTGCTACTGTTCCATCTTTATTAATTAAAAATGTTTTAGGAATACTCGTTACATTATATAATTTGGCAGCAGTACTACTCCAATATTGCAAATCACTAACATGATATTCCCAAGTCAAATTATCTTTAAAGATAGCTTGTCTCCAAGATTGAGCATTTTTATCCAAAGAAACACTAAAAACGGTGAAGTTTTGGTCTTTAAATTTATTGTAGATTCTAACCAATTCTGGATTAGTACGGCGACATGGTCCACACCAACTTGCCCAGAAATCTAATAAAACAACTTGTCCTTTTAATGAAGAAAGAGAATAAGTCTTTCCATCAGGGCTTTGCATCGTAATATCTGGAGGAATAGAACCTACTTTCACCGACTGCTGCTTAACTTGCATCTGCATTTCTGCAATGATGGTATTGTGTGTAGGCAGTAAATCTGAACTAGGATATGCTTCTTTAAATTTATCATTAGCACGCTGATGAATCGCAATTAAAACTTCCATTGGCAACGATGGATATTGATAACGTTTTGTATCAAAATTAGACGTCGTTAGATATAATCCAACTAATGGGTATTGCGTCGTATCAACAAATTGTAAGATATTATCAGCAAATTTTTTTTCACCTCCCTTAGGTGTTTTTTCTTTTAATTCCTTAACTATTTTTAAAAATTCTGTTGTATTCGCAGAGTTTTCTACGGTGTACTCCAAGTTATCTACTGTTCGTAAATCTGCTTTAACGTCAATAGAACCTTCATTTCCTTCTAAAAACAGCCACAATACCTTTTGACCAATTCTCATACGATGTGGACTTGGCTTAACATCTTCTAGTGTTATTTTAAAATCACCATTCCCTTCGATTGTTACATTGTCCAAAGATTCAATAGCATCCAGCATGACTCGGTCAAAGTATATTTTCAGACCGCCACCATTGGCTATATTTCCTGTAACCGTAACCATTTTTGCCACAGCTGGAACTGTTTCTCCGCCCTCTACACCAAGCGAATTAGTATTTTCATCCGTAATAACACTTGTTGTATTATTGGAAGGATTACATTGAGTAAACAGGACTATTCCTAAAAAAACTATTAGATATTTTAAGTTATTTTTCATCATTCTTTTATTTCTATCAATATTTTTTATTGAAGTTCTTTCAAACTTCGTTACTAATTTAATAGAATTTCTATTTGATTAATCTTGTTTTTCTACTAAACCATATTAATTGTAAACGATTTGACTGCTTCGTTTTTTTTTCTAGTAAAAAACGAACCACAAAGGTAATATTTTTAAGTACGCTATGAAAGTAATATTTAGTTTTGTATGATTATGGATAGCTTTGATTAGTTATTTATTAACATATTTCTGATTAGACCTCTATATATTTCATTACTTAGCGTTATTTTTGGGACCATTCTCTCATTGAAGTTATTTAAAACTTCATTTGAATCAATTCTGAATGAATTATCAAGAAACTTTAGCTTTTTTATATCAGCAATTACCCATGTATCAAAGAATGGGCAAAAGTGCATTTAAGAAGGATTTGACCAATATTATTGCGTTTTGTGAATACTTGAACCAGCCGCATCAAAATTTCAAATCAATACATATTGCAGGTACTAATGGCAAAGGCTCAACTACGCATATAATTGGCGCAATTTTACAAGAAAAAGGATTTAAAGTTGGCTTATATACTTCTCCACATTACAAGGATTTTAGAGAACGTATCAAAATAAATGGCGAATATATTCCAGCGCAAAACGTAATCGATTTTGTTGCAAATCATAAAGCATTCATTCAAGAAATAAAACCTTCTTATTTTGAAATGACTGTTGCCATGGCTTTTGAATACTTTAGCAATGAAAAAGTTGATATCGCTATTATTGAAACAGGTTTGGGTGGGCGATTGGATTCTACTAATATTATCACGCCTATCCTATCGGTCATTACAAATATCAGTTTTGATCACATGAATATGCTCGGCAATACGATTCCATTGATTGCGTTTGAAAAAGCAGGAATTATTAAACAAGATATTCCTGTAATCATTGGAGAAACACAAGAGTTATCAAAACCTGTTTTTATTGAAAAAGCTCAAACAACCCATTCCTCCATTACTTTTGCAGACCAACAGTTATCTGCCGACGCAATAGAAATACATTTTGAACAGAGTGTGTATAATATATATGGTAAGCAGCAAGAGGTTATTTTTAAAGATTTAAAATTAGGTTTATTTGGTAATTATCAATCTAAAAACCTAATCACCGCACTTACAACGATTAAAACACTAAACGATATTTACGATTTCAACATCACCGAATTACACATTCGACAAGGATTGGAAAATATAAAATCATTAACTAATATCATTGGCAGATGGGAAATCATTAATAAATCGCCACTGACTTTAGCAGATAGTGCGCATAATGAGAGCGGTATAAAGGAAGCGATGCAGCAATTACTTTCTTTGAAATTCAATCAATTACATATTGTAATCGGTGTTGTAAATGATAAAGATTTAGCCAAAATACTTTCGCTTTTTCCAAAATCAGCTCAATATTACTTTTCAAAACCTGATATCATTAGAGGATTAGATGCAGAGATATTGCAAAAACAAGCTATTTCATTAGGGTTAAATGGAGAAACATACGCCTCCATTCCTTTCGCATTAAAAACAGCGCAATTAGCCGCACAAAACGATGATCTAATATTTGTTGGCGGAAGTACGTTTACAGTGGCAGAAGTAATTTGATGAACTTATTTACCTATATTCAAATTATCAAAGGCAAACGCACCAAAATCTTTTTAAAAAAATAAACTCTTAATTGTCAAATATTTATAAATACGTTTATTTTATAAATTATGTTTATAAAATTATATAAAATGCTTATTATCAATATTAAAATATTTTGATGCGTTTGCCATTCAAGTTATCTAGCAATCAATAACTTTTAGTATCTTAGCAGTAAGATTAATTATTCAAGGAACAGACTTAAATGATAGGACTCAATCTACAAAACCAACTTAATTACTTAATGATTATCAATGATTTTGCCATATCACTGATGGAGCAAAATACTGTTGATGAAATCGTTTGGGATGTGGCGAAGAATGCCATCGCAAGACTTGATTTCCTAGATTGTGTCATTTACCTATTTGACGATCATGGACAACTCATTCAACGTGCTGCGCATGGGCCAAAAAGTCCTGAATATATTGATATTCGTAATCCAATTACGATTAAATTAGGCGAAGGAATTGTAGGAAGTGTTGCCCTTTCAGGCGAACCAGAACTGATTGAAGATACGAGCATTGATGCAAGATATATTGTAGATGATGCATTGCGGCTTTCCGAAATTGCCGTTCCAATCAAAATTGGTGACAAGGTTTTAGGTGTAATTGACTCTGAACATCACGAAAAAAACTTCTATTCTATTTTTCATTTAGATATATTAATGACGATTGCTTCTATGGTTGCTACAAAAATTGAGCAAGCTAGAACGCAAGAAGAATTAGAGAATTATAAAAAAAATCTGGAAAGTATTATTCAGGAAAAAACACAAGAACTGACTCAGACACTTGAAAGACTTGAACGCTCAAACAAAACATACGAACAATTCAACACCATTCTGTCGTACAATTTATTAGACCCGCTAAGAATGATAAGTGGTCATGTTCAACTTTTGAATAAAAGACATAAAAAAGATTTGCCAGAAGCTGCACACGAATACATTGATTATGCCGTAAAGGGTGCAAAAAAGATTGATGGTTTAATCAAGGATTTACTTTCGTATTCAAAAATTGGTCGTACTGATGCTCCTTTCGTTGATGTTAATCTTCAAGAAACACTAGAACATGTTGTAAAAAACCTTGCTACTGAAATACATGATTCTGGCGCATATATTCTTTATCAAGACTTGCCAACTATCAAGGCTCGCAATACTTTAATCTATCTGTTGTTTCAAAACATTATCGAAAACGCCATTAAATTCAGAAGTGAAGACACTCCAATTATAGAAATTTTTGCAATAAAAAAAGAATTCGTTTGGGAATTCCGCGTCAAGGACAATGGTATTGGATTGCCTATTGAGGCAGAAAAACGTAAAAGCCTTTTCGATGTTTTTGAACAGTTTAACCAAGCAGAAAATGGCTCTAGCTCTGGTTTAGGACTTGCCATCGCTCGGAATATCGTTCAACAGCACGGTGGTGGTATTCGGGCAGAAAACAATGAATCCAAAGGAGCTTCTTTCTTCTTTACCATCGCAAATTAGATAAAAATTTAGAAGAGAAAAGAGAGACCGCTTCGCTGAGAGAA
>CAZMEH010001072.1:0-13531 GCA_964564885.1 uncultured Saprospiraceae bacterium
AGACATCACGCAAGGATAAACGCTCGTTTCATGATGCAAGACAAAAGTCAAGTAAAAGGACTTCAAGATCGGGATCAGAAAAAATATGGTAATCCTGATGGCCCTACTTTCGATTATTTGATCAAAAAAAATACCGATAAAGGAAAAACACTAGAAGAAGCGTATCAATCTATTATCGATAGTTCTAGCAGAACCGATAGAAAATACAATAACGAGTGTAAATAAGACCGAATAATTGAACAATTGAATAGCCGAATAATTATTCAATTGTTCAATTGTTTTTAAAGGCAAGGTCTTTTCTTAATTTTGGCAAATGAAATCAATCCTTACGCCAAGTATTCGTTATATGTTTTTTGCAACGATATTTTTTGCAACCATACAAGCCTTTGTAAAATACCTTTCTGGTTATTCTGTCTATCAAATTTTATTTTTTCGTTCCAGTATTTCCGCAGTGCTTTGCGTGGCTTATTTAAAGAGTCAAGGTTTACCATTGATTGGAAATAATCAAAAACTACTCTTGTTTCGTGCCTTATTTGGTTTGATTGGCATGTCTTTCTTTTTTGCAACGATACAGCGGATTCCACTTGGCGCAGCGGTTTCGTTACAATACACCTCTCCTATTTTCACTGCTATTCTTGCCGTCATTTTTCTAAAAGAACGTGTTTTACCTATTCAATGGATATTATTTCTAGGCGCATTTTTAGGCGTGATTTTGCTAAAAGGATTTGATGCTCGAATTGATGTACTCAGTTTAGTGATTGGAATAGTAGGTGCAATTTTCTCTGGGTTGGTTTATGTCATTATTCGAAAAATAGGAACAAGTGAACATCCGATAGTTATAGTCAATTACTTTATGGTTTTTTCTGCAATCATTACAGGCGTGTTGATGATACCAAATTGGATAAACCCAACTTTTGAAGCTTCGATTTTCTTAATTTTAATTGGCGTATTGGGTTATTATGGACAATTTTATATGACCAAAGCACTGCAAGTAGAAAAAGCAAGTAGAACCATTCAAATTAAATATATTGAAGTCGTTTACTCTTTGATTCTTGGTTTATTTTGGTTTGGCGAAAGTTACACCGTGATAAGTTTCTTAGGCATTGTTCTGATTCTGGTTTGTATGCTATTGAATGTAACATACAAGCAGAAAAACGGTTGACGGTTGACGGTTGCCGGTTGACTTGCTAAACGCAAATCTTTCTAGTTAGCCGTCAAGCGAAGCGTCCGTCTATCGTGTGCCGTGTGCCGTGTGCCGTCTACCGTCTACCATCTATTTAATTTTATTTCCTAACATTTACAATACTTGACCATTGAAACCAACTTATCCATTACTAAAGAAAATCGGCTTAATCCTAGGGCCAATCCTCTTTTTGATTTTTTATAATCTACCGATAACTATCATCAATCCAGAAGCCGACAAAATCATTGCGATTGCTATTTGGATGATTTCGTGGTGGATAACCGAAGCCGTTTCCATTTCCGTAACAGCATTGATTCCATTAACTATTTTTCCGCTTTTAGGAATTATGGAAATGAAAGAGGTCGCAACCAGCTACGGTAGCCCGATTGTATTTTTATTCTTTGGTGGTTTTGTAATGGCATTGGCTTTAGAGAAAGTCAATTTGCACCGTCGAATTGCTTTAAATATTATAAAACTCACAGGCACTAGCCCGAATCGAGTCATTTTAGGTTTTATGATAGCTACGGCATTTTTGAGCATGTGGATCAGTAATACCGCAACAACTGTTGTCATGTTACCGATTGCTTTATCGGTCATTGATTTGTTGATTAATGACAAAGACGGTTTCACGGCTGGCGACAAGAATTTTGCACTAAGCATTATGCTAGGTATTGCTTACGCTGCAAATGTTGGCGGTATTGCGACCATTATCGGAACGCCTCCAAATACGGTTATTGTTGGGTTTTTAGAAACGGAATATGGTATTCAAATTTCATTTTTGGATTGGATGATGGTTGGTTTTCCCTTTAGTTGCGTGATGATTGCATTGGTTTATTTTGTTTTAGTAAAATGGGTTTATCCAAATGGATTGAAGGAATTTGATAGTTCAACGAATATCATCGAAGAGGAATTAAAAAAACTAGGCAAAATCAACAAACAAGAAGCTAGAGTATTAATTGTATTTGCGATTACTATTTTTCTATGGATTACTAGAACTTACATCAATGCAGAAGTATCATTTATAAAACTATCCGATGCAGGCATCAGCATGTTAGCCGCATTAGCTTTATTTTCAATTCCTTTTAACCTCAAACAAGGTGAATTTACATTGGATTGGAAAGATACCGTTAGACTTCCTTGGGGCATTCTGATTTTATTTGGTGGCGGTTTGGCTTTAGCAAGCGGATTGTCTAGCGCAGGCGTCATTGATTATATCGGGCAAATTGTTAGGGAAAGTAATTTGAATACATTTTTGATTGTTTCTCTATTGATTATCATCATGTTATTTATGACAGAACTAATGAGTAATGTCGCACTCGTAGCTATATTTGCGCCAGTTGTTGCAGGAATTGCGATTGGTTTAGATCTTGAAATCATTCATATTTTAGCACCTGTTGCCATGGCTGCAAGTTGTGCGTTTATGTTACCAATGGCGACTCCACCAAATGCAATTGTCTTTGCAAGCGGTCATATTAAAGTCCACGAAATGGTAAAAGCTGGCGTGATTTTAAATGTAATTTCGGTTCTTTTATTGATACTTTTAGCATTTACAGTGATACCAAAAGTGTTTTAAGAAGACCTACCGATTACTATCGGTACCGCTGAGAGAAGTCAGATCATTCGCTTCGCTCATTGAGAGATCGCCTTCGGCTGAGAGAACAAGGTTTGTTCGTTTTGTTCCCTGAAAAAAGAAGAGTTCCATTTCAATGAAATGGAACTCTTCTTTTTCAACACGTCATAAGAAATCTGACAGCCGTAGGCGATCTCTCAGTGAGCGAAGCGAATGGTCTCCCTTCTCTCAGCGGAGCGATCTAAAAACTACACTAATTCATTGGCAACTAAATATTCTGCAATTTGAATAGCGTTGGTTGCTGCGCCTTTTCTTAAGTTATCAGAAACCACCCAAAGGTTCAATGAATTTGGCGCAGAGTCATCTCTACGAATCCTTCCAACAAACACTTCATCTTTCCCGTTTGAAAGCAAAGGCATTGGGTAAACATTATTTTTCACATCATCCAAAACGATAATACCAGGCGTTTCGCTCAATAATTGACGCACTTTATCTATTTCAAAATCATTAGCAAAAGTAATATTAATACTTTCAGAATGACCGCCAGTTGTCGGAATACGAACCGCTGTTGCAGTAATTCTCAACGTTTCATCGTTAAGGATTTTACGAGTTTCATGAACCAACTTTAGTTCCTCTTTCGTATAGCCATTATCAAAGAAAACATCACAATGAGGAATCGCATTTCCATAAATTGGATGCGGATAAGCCATTTCAATTTCATCTTGTGGCGTTCCTGCTGCTTCCTGTTCGTACTGTCGAACCGCTTTTACGCCAGTTCCAGTAATCGACTGATAGGTAGAAACAACCAAACGCTCAATCTTATATTCGTCATGCAATGGCGCAAGTGCCAAAACCATTTGAATAGTAGAACAGTTTGGATTAGCAATGATTTTATCTTCCTTCGTTAGAACGTTTGCATTGATTTCTGGAACAACCAAACGCTTTGTAGGATCCATTCTCCATGCAGAAGAATTATCAACTACAGTAATGCCCGCTTCGGCATATTTTGGGGCCCATTCTTTGGAAGTATCACCGCCAGCCGAAAACAACGCAATGTCTGGTTTGGCTTTAACCGCATCTTCGTTGGTGACTACTGTATATGATTTACCTTTAAACATAATCTGTTTACCTGCTGACTTAGCAGAAGCAACAGGAATCAATTCAGTTACAGGAAATCCTCTTTCTTCCAACACTTTGCGCATGACTGTTCCTACAAGTCCTGTCGCACCGACTACGGCTACTTTCATCTCAATAAAATTTAATACGTTTTTAATTAATTCATAAATATCGAACCTATATATTATTAAATTAGTTTCAATATTTATGTATTCCCTATAATATTCGCAACAAAAGTACAAATATTTTAAAAATTGTTAAAATACTAAATGATTTAAATTAGAACGGCTATGCTTTTAATATCGATATCAATATTAAAAACATAGCTGTTCTAATTGGTTCTTTAACAATTACTCGGTCATGCCGATAACTATCGGAACGTGAGACTAATTGTCTCTACTTTTTCTAATCCTAGGCTTTGGAAAAGGCTTTGGAGCACCTTTTTTCATAGTCATTGTAACTTTATAACTTTCCTCATTTGATTTATAAATCAAAGTATTAGAAGTCATTTTTTGTACTTTTAATGTAACCGTTGTCTGATGCGGTTTTGTTACTGCTAACGTAATGGTTTTGGTTTTTCTGTTATATGTCCAAGTTCCAACAGTCGAGAACTTCTGATACCGCCTGGTAAATGTGTAATCTGGTTTAAATGATATATAATCGTAATTATCTCGTCTATCCCAGTATTTACTCTTATAAACCGTATTGTAGATTTCCCATTGAGTAGGAATCCAAGAAGTCATTAACTTCCTTTCTGATTGAGCTTGACTTTCTGTATTTATGATAAAAGTAGTTAAGACTACTAAAAGGAATATTCTCATATTTGTTGATTGCCGATGAAATTGTTTAGCGTATGTTTAGGTTTAAAACGAAAATACTGCGCTATCATTGTTTTTAATGTATTTTCAATAAAAATTAATATTCTACAATAAATTAAAACCATTTTGATGAAAATACGAAGGTATATACTATTAATGTTCACCATATGTTGCATTTCCTTTATTATTAATGATGACTGGGGCTTTGTGGCGCACAGACGTATTAACCAAATGGCGGTTTATACTTTACCTCCTAAGTTAATTATTTTCTATAAGAAACATATTGAATATGTCGAAAAACATGCCATAGATCCTGATAAGCGTAGATATGCTTCAGAACAAGAAGCTCCTCGACATTATATTGACCTTGACCATTATGGTACTTATCCTTATGACAATATTCCTAGAAAATGGACAAATGCGCTGGCTAAATTCACGGAAGTTTTCGTGGTCAGTTCTACAAATGACACGTTACAATTATTCGGACATGAAATAGTGGATTTCGATCAAGAGACATTAATATTAAAAAGTCCTGCGGTCAAAGCGATTTTTGGCAAAGACAATATCGAACTAGATAAAAAAAGGTATTTGTCGTTTGTTCGATCCAATATTCAAAAGCAATTTTATGAACTTGAATGGGTAATTCCTAGCGAAAACTTAGATTCTTTATTCAAAACCACTGTTTTTACCGAAAATTATCCTAATGCTTTTGCAGAGAAATATTTATCAAAATACGGCATTGTTCCTTGGCATTTAGAACGAATGTTGACTCGATTGACTTATGCTTTTAAAGAAAAGAACTTAAAGAAAATTCTTAGAAATTCGGCTGACTTAGGTCATTATGTTGGTGATGCGCATGTTCCTTTGCACACTACGACTAATTATAATGGACAATTAACAGGTCAAGATGGTATTCATGGTTTTTGGGAATCTCGCTTACCTGAATTGTACGGAGATAAGTATAATTTCATGGTTGGAAAAGCGGAATACATAGACGATCCAAATACTTATTTTTGGGATATTGTCATGGAATCGCACTTGTTATTGGATAGCGTATTTTTTATTGAAAAGGATTTGACAGAACAGTTTTCGAGCGACCAGAAGTTTTGTTTTGAAACCCGTGGTGAGCAAACCGTGCGGACTTATTGCGAAGCATTTTCAAAAGCATATCACGAACGGATGGACGGAATGGTAGAGACTAGAATGCGAGCATCTATCAAAACGGTTGGCGATGTTTGGCTGACTGCTTGGGTAAATGCTGGTCAACCCGACTTGTTGGACTTGGTGGAAGAAAAGAAGAAACCAAATCGACGGAAGAAGAAGAAAAATTAAATAGGAATCAGATTTCACGCAAAGAACGCTAAGGTTTCGCAAAGAGCACAAAAGGTTTCAAATACATAGCGTTCTTCGCTATGAAACGATATAATACCAGTTTACTGTTATTACAAATAATAACACCATAAATATAAGGACGATGAAAAATTCAATATTTGTCTGCATTATAACTATACTTTCGTCTTGCTCTAATCAACCGAGCGAAAGCAAGACAAAGATAGATATAACTAAAAACAACTATTTCGATAAGAATGAAAGCATTTTCAAAAAACTTTATAGGGAAAATAATGTAAAGGTTGATTATTGGGAAACATGGAATGAAAGTGAAACTATTGCAACTATTCACTGAGGCACAACTAAAGACCTTGAAAGAAGAGAAAGAATAAGAAACATATTAAATGAACACTTGGGTTGGACAGGAAATGGAAGTTGTGGTGATGCAGATATTGGAAGTGGAGAAATGACTTTATTTGCTGATGTCATAAAGCCAGAAATAGCAATAAAAACAATTAAAAATGAGCTAAAGCAGAATAAAATTACAGATGAAGTATTTGCAAGGATTACAAAAAATAGAGAAATCATTAAAGAACAATTCTAAATATAAATAGCTACTAATAAAAGCAACTAACCATTCCAAAACTTTCCATATTTTTGAAAAAAAAAACTAAGAATGGATATCAAGTCAAAATTAGAAATACTAGAAAAGAAAGCACGACAATTAGAAGTCTTGGATGATAGGAGAAATCATTGGTTGACCGCTGTGACTGATTATGGTCATAGAGCATTGGATGCTATGTCGACACGCAAAGCTTATGAAGATTATGATTTAGAAACGATGACAAATTATACATTTGACATTGAAGACGAACCGACGGCCGTTGAAACGGTGATTGAAGAAGTCGAAGAATGGATTGATAAGCCTGGTTTGAACGCTGCATCGGGCGGACATCTTGGTTATATTCCAGGCGGTGGTCTTTTTCCAACGGCGTTGGGTGACTTCATGGCTGCTATTAATAATAACTATGCGGGTATTTTTTACGGTGGACCTGGCGCAGTTCGATTAGAAAACTCCTTATCCCGTTGGCTTTGCGATTTGATTGGTTATCCGAAAACGGCAATGGGAAACTTAGCTTCTGGCGGTTCAATTGCTACTTTAACGGCTATTGTAACAGCAAGAGATTACAAAGGTATTAATAGTACAAATGTTCGGAAATCGGTTATTTATCTAACGGAACAAGCGCATCATTGTGTTCAAAAAGCGATTCGAATTGGCGGATTAGGTGAAGCTCAATTACGTTATATTCCATTGATGGACGATTACAGGATGGATGTTGCGGCGCTTAGAAAAGCTGTTGCAGAAGATAAAGCGAATGGTTTAAATCCATTTTTAGTATTGGCTGCGGCTGGCGCAACGGATACTGGAATTGTTGACCCGTTGGATGAAATCGCTGATGTGGCAGAGGAATTTGATTTGTGGTATCACATTGATGGTGCTTACGGTGGCTTCTTTATTTTGGTTGACGAATTGAAACCACTATTCAAAGGAATTGAGCGTTCAGATAGTTTTGTAGCTGACCCGCACAAAGGACTTTTCTTGTCTTACGGGCTTGGAATGGTGGTTATCAAGAATACCGAAGCGATGTACAAAAGCCATCAGTACAAGCCGAGCGAAGCAAATTACATGCAAGATGCAACTGACTTTGTAGAAGAATATTCTCCTGCTGACCTTTCGCCAGAATTGACCAAGCACTTTCGAGGACTTAGAATGTATATGCCGTTGAAATTATATGGTTTAAATACTTTCAAGGCTGCGTTGGAAGAAAAGGTTTATTTGACTCGTTATTTTCATGATAAAATTACTGAATTAGGTTTTGAAACAGGCGGTTATCCGATGCTTTCTGTCATGATGTATCGTTATACGCCTAAGGGTTATTCTTTAGAACAGGCGAACGATTTAAATAAAAAATTGGTTGAAATCGTTAAAACGGACGGGCGAGTTTTCATTAGTTCAACGAGACTGGATGGCGTGTTTTGGTTGCGTATGGCGATTTTGAGTTTTAGAACGCATAAACATCATATGGACATTACTTTGGAATTGTTAAAACAAGGAATTACTATTTAATTAGGAATTAAGAACCTGCCTGTCGGCAAACAGGTTACGAATTACGGATTGTATTTTTGTATTAATGGTAAAACAGTTCAGTAATTCCTTACGTAACCTTATCTATTGCCATCCCGAGTGACGGGACAGACTGTGCTTTACAGGTTGGACGGGAATAGAGATTTTGGGTGTATCTGCCGACAAAGACAGGTTAAAACTAGCTGTCAGACGACTTAAAGTCGTCTGACAGCTCAATTTAATTATAGTCCAACTGTTTAGCTCAGAGCAATAGATATAAAAAGATTTTACCACCTGATTTTCAATGAGGTAAGTAATTATACTAAAAAAGAAAATAGATGCGATTAGGAGTAGCGGACTTGGGTACAAATACATTTCATTTGTTGATAGTTGATGTTTTGAAAGATAAATCCTTTAGGGAAATTTATCGGGAACGTCGATTTATACATTTGGCGGAAGATGGCATTAAGACAATTGGCACGGCCCCTTATCAGCGAGGTATTGAGGCTTTGAATAGTTTTGCAATACAAATGATGAAGCATCGTGTCAATAAGTTTACCGTAAAAGGTACAGCTGCACTTCGAAGAGCTTCTAATGGTGCGCAATTTTTAGCAGAAGTGAAAGCTAAAACTAGTATTAGTATTGATACAATTACAGGCGATGAAGAAGCGAAGCTAATTTATTATGGCGTTCGGGAAGCGGTACAGATGCCTGCTGAACCTAGTTTAATCATTGATGTTGGCGGCGGTAGCGTTGAATTTATCATTGCTAATCATGAAAAAATGTTTTGGGCGCAGAGTTTTCCAATCGGTGTGGCAGTTTTGTATAAGAATTTTCATCATTCTGAGCCTATTTCAACTAATGAAATTCAAACCTTAAAAGAATATCTAGATTCTACATTAGCACCTTTAAAAAAAGCATTTTCAAATTATAATATAAAAGCACTCATCGGCGCATCTGGAACTTTTGATGTCCTAGAAAAAGCCATGCGCATTACTAAAAGGAATAAACACGCTGCTTATATCGAATTTGAAGATTTTGTTCCGTTACACGATAAAGTCATTGCAGCAACAGAAGAAGAACGAATGACGATGTCCGAAGTTCCGCTTCAACGCAAAAAACTCATTGTTGTCGCTTTGATTTTAGTAAAATACGTTTTGGATACTTTCGATTTAGAAGAAATTGTGGTTTCTAACTTTGCAATGAAAGAAGGCATGATTCGAGAATTAATTGATAATTATAATAAATCTTAGAAAAGTGAAAAAGCAATTTTTAACACCATTATTCATATTGATTTTAATAGTTACTTCATGTCAAGAGCCAGAGTATTGTGATATATTTAATCATCAACCACCTAGTTTTATCTTAATAAACCTATTAGACAAGGACAATAATCAAAATTTACTATTTGGAAATAACGCATCGCTAAGTTTGGATGATATTGATTTGCAAATAAAAACAGAAGACGGAACTTATACTTCTGCAAGCTCTAACGGTGTTTTAAATAACCAAGATTCCGTTTTATTACTCGCTCTTATAGAAAGATTTAGTCCATCATTTCCTAGTCCAACCGATAGAATCATTATCAATTATAATAATCAATTTCCAGCGGATACCATTAATATTGAATTTATAAAAGGTGATTGCAAAGAAGTTGACGATGTGCCTTATGATTATAATCTTACTTCAAACACAGGAGATATTTGCACACTATGTTTTACAGAAGTTATTGAGATTTTAAAGTAAGAACGCCTCATTTTGAAAGTAGTTATCAATTCATTTTTTAGATAGTTTTTTTCTTTAGATTCTTTTAAGAAAAAACACTATCTTTGCACCCGAAAATTGATTTATTAACTAAAATTAAAGACATACTTTCTATGTCAGAAGAGAATAAAAATAACGAAGAGGTTAAAAACGAGGTACAACCCGTTGAAAACCAAGAAGTAACTCCTCAAGAGGAAGTGAAAGAAGCTGTAGTTGAAACAGTTGTAGAAGCGACAGAAGAAGTTGCGGAAACAGTTGTTGAAACAGTAGAAGAGGTTATCGAAGAGGCAGCAGCTGAGGAAACTCCAGAGGTTGAAGCAGATCACGATGATTTTGACTGGTCAATGGGTAAACGTAATACTTCTTACTACTCAGAAGAACAAAAAGCGGAATACTTAACAGAATACGAATCTACGTTGAGCACAGTTCAACAAAACGAAATCGTACCTGGTTTAGTAACTGCTATCACTAACGGTGATGTTGTTTTGGATTTGAATTTCAAATCTGATGGTCTAGTTTCTTTATCTGAATTTCGTGATACACCAGGTTTAGCAGTTGGTGATACTGTCGATGTTTATGTTGAAGAGCAAGAAGATTCAAGAGGTCAGTTGGTATTGTCACGTCGTAAAGCTAAATTATTAAAAGCTTGGCAGACAATTAAAGACGCTCACACTACAGGTGCTGTTATTAAAGGTGTGGTTATTAGTAAGACGAAAGGTGGTTTAATCGTAGATACTCATGGTTTAGAAACATTCTTACCAGGTTCTCAGATTGATATCAAGCCAATCGTTGATTATGACGCATACGTTGGTAAGAGTATGGAATTCAAAGTTGTTAAGATTAACGAAGCAATCAAGAATGCCGTAGTTTCTCACAAAGCTTTGATCGAAAGCGATTTAGAAGAACAACGTCAGCAAATTATCTCATCATTAGAGAAAGGTCAGGTGTTAGAAGGTTTAGTGAAAAATATCACAGACTTCGGTGCATTCTTAGACTTAGGTGGTGTAGATGGTTTACTATATATTACAGATATTTCTTGGGGAAGAATTTCACATCCTAGCGAAGTGTTACAATTGAACCAGAAAATCAATGTTGTTGTTTTAGACTTTGATGATGCTAAAAAACGTATCTCTTTAGGTCTTAAACAATTACAACCTCATCCATGGGAAGTTTTATCTGAAACATTAGCACAAGGTTCTGATGTAGAAGGTAAGATTGTTAACATTGAAGACTACGGCGCATTTTTAGAAATACAGCCAGGTGTCGAAGGTCTTATCCACGTTTCGGAAGTAACTTGGAGCAACCAACCTGTTAACGCTCGTGAATTCTTTACTTTGGGTGATATTCACAAGGCAAAAGTTGTTACTATCGACCGTGAAGACCGTAAGATGTCTTTAAGCTTGAAACAATTACAACAAGATCCTTGGAGTCAAATCGAAGAGAAATATCCTAAAGGTAGCCGTCACACAGGTGATGTTAAAAACTTAACGCCATACGGTGTATTCGTTGAGTTGGAAACTGGTATCGGTGGTATGGTTCACATTTCTGATTTATCTTGGACTAAGCGTTTCAATCATCCATCTGAGTACACTAAAGTAGGTACTACGATTGATATTGTTATCTTAGAAATTGACAAGAAGAACCGTAAATTATCATTGGGTCACAAACAAATCGAAGAGAATCCATGGGATACTTTCGAGAATGTATTCCCAGTTGGTTCACATCATGAAGCGACTATCATCCGTCGTGACGACAAAGGAGCTATCGTCTCTTTACCTTACGGTTTAGAAGCATTTGCACCTGCGAAGCACTTACGCAAGGAAGATAATACTTTCGCTGAGTTAGATGAGAAATTGATGTTCAAAGTGATTGAATTCAATCGTGATGACAAACGCATCTTAGTTTCTCACTTACGTTACGGTGAAGACTTACGTCGTAAAGCTGATGATGTTGAACGTGCAAACCGTCGTTCTGAACGTGCAAAAGCTCGTAAAGATATCGAACAGCACCAATCTTCTATAGAGAAGTCAACTCTTGGTGATATGGACGTTTTCTCTCAATTGAAGCAACAATTAGATAATGCTGAACCTAAGGTTGAAGCAGTAGCTAAAGTTGAACCTAAAGTTGAAGCAGTAGCTGAAGCTAAGGTTGAGCCTACCGTTGAAGCAGTAGAGAAAGTTGAACCTATCGTTGAAACTACGGAAGAGACTCCTACTGAAGAAAATACAGATGATAAAGCATAGTCTTTAATAATCTTATTCAAATTGAAAAGCCTTTCAACTGTAATAGTTGAAAGGCTTTTTTTGTTATTTTTTTAGGTTTGAATGAAATAGATTCAGCTGAATATAATTTTATAAGTAGCTGAATGTAGATTTAAAATCGTAGATTCAGCTGGATATAATTTTATATTCAGCTGAATCTATTTATATTTATATAGAACTTGTTTAAAAATCTATATATTTTATGTCGAAAACATTAATAGGAAGGAAAAAAGAACTTCAAATACTTCATGAAGCACTCACCTCTTCTACAGCAGAAATGGTTTCTGTAATAGGCAGAAGACGAGTTGGAAAGACGTTTTTAATAAAAAATGCTTACCAAGATTATATCAATTTCCAATTTACAGGAATTCAAAATGCGTCTAATATTGAGCAACTACAAAATTTTTCCTATTCGCTTAATGTCGCTGCTCAAAATGAAACTCGATTACCAACTCCATCAAATTGGGTAGAAGCATTTATTCAATTGATTGACTTTCTGAAAACTCAGTCAACTGATAAGAAGCAAGTTGTCTTCATTGATGAATTGCCGTGGTTAGATAATCGCAAATCTGGTTTCCTCCGAGGATTAAGCTTTTTTTGGAACTCTTGGGCTGTTGACCAAAACATTGTTGTAGCTATTTGTGGCTCAGCTGCTTCCTGGATGATTCAAAAAGTAGTTCATCACACAGGAGGACTTCACAATAGAATTACTAGAAATATTTATCTGAAACCATTCACTTTATTTGAAACGGAAGCCTTTTTACAACACAATAAAATCACACTAAATCGTTATCAAATTGTTCAACTCTATATGGCAATTGGAGGAGTACCACATTATTTAGAAAAAGTAAAAAATGGCAAAAGTACAGCACAAATCATTGACAACCTTTGTTTTTCGGAAACGGGTGCGTTAAAAAATGAATTTTCAAAACTCTATCCTGCCCTATTTGAAAATGCAGAACGACACATTAGTATCATTCGAGCGTTAACAAAAAAACGTCAAGGAATGACTAGGGAAGAGATTATTAAAATCAGTAAATTGTCTAATGGTGGTACAATGACAAATACGCTGGAGGAATTGGAACAATCGGGATTTATTGACAGTTATTATCCTTTTGCCAAAAAGAAAAAGGAAAAAATATATCGTTTAACGGATGAATACTCTTTGTTTTATTTACAATTTATAGAAAGAAACACGCAGGAAGGTGCGCAAACATGGCATCATATCAGTCAAACACAAGCTTATAAAATTTGGTGCGGCTATGCTTTTGAAAGTCTTTGCATTAAACATCTAGCACAAATTAAGAAGTCATTAGACATAGCAGGAGTTTACTCAACTTCTTCTTCTTTTTTAAAGAAAGAAAC
>CAZMEH010001073.1:0-6561 GCA_964564885.1 uncultured Saprospiraceae bacterium
TTTTAAGAATGTATAGTAGTATGAGAAAAAATATATTCTCTGCTCTCTAAATCAAATCAAGTCTTTCATTACATCAAAATGTCTTTCTTTAAAGTTGCCATAAGAAAACAAAGCAATTCCTGCTGCGCCATTCGCTTCTGAGGTTTCAATAGCTTCTTTCAAAGCTGCACCAGTTTTTAAATGTGGTAAAAACAAACCGCTGTAAATCGGTTTATCATTCTTTAATAACTTCAATCGGTCAAGCCCTTTTTTCACTTCTTCACCAACCCAATCAATATTTTTATTATAAAAACCATGATACAGCATCGGTAAAAAACCATCCAAATCCCAGTTATGCCATTCCTGTCTGACACTTTCCCAATTCGGAAAAACCGCTGCTGTAATTGGCTTATTGTATTTCCGAGCCATTGGAACACAGTGATTGTTCACAATATTTGAAACGGCATCATATCGAAATTGACGCCATGCTTCATGCTGAGGTGCTTCATCACCCAAATCCATCGCATCGATTCCTGTTTGTTCTTTAAACTGATTTCTACAATTTTCAGAATACGGATAATCGTACTGTGGATATTCTTTATCTTGAACAACGTTATTTCTAGGTTGCAATGCTTCTGCCAAAATCACGTCGGGCTGACGCACATAATCCAAATGAATACCATCTAAACCTTCAATTTTTGCTAAAGCTTCTACATTTCCAGCAACAAATTCCGCAACCTCCTCATTACAAGGACACATGAATTTATAATGATGGACATAAGCAGGATGCGTGTGCGCAGGTTCTCCTCTCCTATTGACACTAAACCAGTCTGGATGAGCAGCTATCATTTTTTTATTATTCAAAGGCATGGTCCACATCCAAGCATGAATTTCCAAACCTGCTGCGTGCGCTAACGGAATCATTCGTTCTAGCCAATTATCCTTAACGGGCAATGTCGGATGATCGAATAATGTAAACTCACTTGCATAAACTTGAGGTACAATTGCTTCTATTCCTGCCGCTTTAATTCGTTCAAAATTAGTTTTCCATTTATCATCTGACCAGCGAATGTTAGGTTGGACCCAAATCCATTTTTTAGGTAATTGATAGTTTGAGGTTCTAATGATTGGTTGAGGAATTGAAATTGGATCGACTATAATTTCCGTTGATTTCTTTTCTACATTATCACATCCAATAAAGGAATTGGCAGCTAAAACAGATAATGTACTCGCTGAAACCAGTTTTATAAATGCTCTTTTTTTCATATTTTATAATTTAATTCAGAAAAGAAAAGACCGTAAGAGGTAGCTTTATAGCCTAAAGAAGTGAAGATTGGCGGCTTTAAAATAAAAAAAGAGTCTACTCTATTAGTAGACTCTTACTTGGTTTTTGTTTTTAGCTAGTAATTAGTGTTAACTTGATTACTGAGAACAAATATAGCTAAACATTTTTTCAAAATTGGTTATTTGAATGTCATATTTAACAATATACATATATTTATTTTATTAAATATGATATTCAAATAAAATATTAGCTATTTTTCTCTTCGCTATTGATTTTTTGCTTCTTTGACAATTTTTACCAGAATGAATATTGCATCTATCCAGTATTACAGATAGTTATCGGGATGTCCGCTGTTTTTCAATGAGTTAGGGCAATGAGTAATGACCGCATTGGATGAAATAGCAAAAAATTATCAAAGAACCGCTTTTTTCTTATCTCGTGCTAAATATATACCCAACAAAATTAAAGCAACTCCAATAAAATGCCAATGAGTAATTATTTCACCATCCAAAAACCCTAAAGTAATCGCTACAATCGGCGAAAGGTAAGTTACCATTGAACTAAAAACGGCATTTGTCATTTGCACCAACTTTACATAAAGCAGCGTACCTATTGCCGTACTAAAGATAGCTAAAGCAGAAACACTTCCCAAGGACATCCAAGCGTTTTCATCGATTTTCATAATTTCAAGAAAATCCGTTGTAAATAAGTAACCTAATCCCAAAGGACCAACTATAATAAACGCTACGGAACCAGTTGTCATCGGAGGAACATTTTGCAAATATTCTTTAATCGCATTTCCGCTTATTCCGTAACAAATAGTCGCAGCGACTACGAATAAAGCATAAAGATTATTCGCCCCAACTTTATGTTCTTGACCATAAAGAACTAAAAGCGAAGCTCCAATTATCCCAACAATTACACTGATCATTTTTTTACGATTGGGTAAAACATTAAACAAAATTGCGCCAATTAACAAGGTGAAAATTGGCGTTGAAGCATTTAGAACACCTGCGAGTGAGCTGTCAATTTGAGTTTGAGCAATCGGATAAAGAATCGCAGGCAATGCATTTCCGAACAATGCCATGAGTAATATTCCAATAAATACTTTCCGTGATTTTACTTTTTTAAGATTAGAGATGACAAATGGTAAAAAGCAAATCATCGTTATCGACATTCTCAAGGCGGCCACCTGGCTCCAATCAAAAGCAACTAACGATTTCTTAATTAGAATAAATGAACTGCCCCAAATCAAGGGTAACAGTAGTAAAATAGTAATACTTAAAAATGTCTTATTTTCTATTAATTTCATAAAGGCGAAACAAGAATATTATAAGTAGGTTTACAATTTTGAATGAATAACAATTTTTTTAAGTCTTGCGTATCAAAGTCAGAATCAGAAGAGATAGATTTGCAAGGTTTAAAAAATCTGGTAAATCATGTGTTCCCGTTAGACCTGTTTGGTTCTTGGCTAATAAAATTATAGCAAAATAACATTTCATGTAAAAAAACATAGCAAATTTTTCACCTAAAACTAAGGATATTCATAGAAGTTTTTACTATACTTTTTTACAAATCGTACCCACCGATATTTCGTAACAATAAATTTCACTATACACCCTTAACCTAAGACCATCAATTCGTAATTCGTAATTCGTAATTAACATAAAGCTTGTTCAACATCAGCAATAATGTCTTCGTGATGTTCCAAACCAACTGAAATACGTATTAAACCATCTGTAATTCCAAGAGCTAATTTATCTTCTTTCGGTAATTTTGCATGAGTTGTAGAAGCAGGATGAGTAGCAATTGTTCGGGAATCGCCCAAGTTTGCAGTCAATGATAATATTTTTAAGCTATTCAAAAAATTACGTCCGCCATCAATTCCATTTTTCACTTCAAAAGAAACGATACCGCCGCCGTGTCGCATTTGCTTTTGAGCAATCAAATAATTCGGATGCGAGGGCAAACCAGGATAGGAAACTTTTAAAATATTGGGATGGTTTTCAAGGAACTCCGCTAATTTTAGCGCATTTGAACAATGACGTTCCATTCTAATAGCTAAAGTTTCAAGACTTTTTGATAAAATCCAAGCATTAAAAGGCGACATTGCAGGGCCCGTTGCTTTGGTAAAAAACAAGACTTCATCAATCAATTCCTTTCGCCCAACAACTATTCCGCCCATCGCTCGACCTTGACCATCAAGGAACTTTGTAGCAGAATGCACGACTATATCAGCACCAAATTTAATCGGCTGCTGCAAATATGGCGTACAAAAACAATTATCTACATGATAAATCAATTGGTGTTTCTTGGCAATTTTTCCAGCTTTTTCAAGATCTATCAACGCTAAGCCTGGATTTGATGGCGTTTCCAGAACCAACATTTTTGTATTAGATTGAATATGTTGTTCCCAACTATCTAAGTCGAATGGATTGAGGTAAGTATGAGAAATGCCCCATTTCGGTAAGATTTTAGCAACGATGCGATGTGTTGTTCCAAAAACTGCTTTGGATAAAACGATATGATCGCCAGCACTCAAAAAACAAACAATACTACTAAAAATAGCCGCCATTCCAGAAGCCGTAGCAATTCCTGCTTCCGCACCTTCGAGCAAACACATTTTTTGTACCAGCTCATTTGTATTTGGGTTTGTGTACCTCGAATAGACTTGGTCAGTCGTTCCGCCTTCGAATGCCGTTTTCATATGCTCCGCATTCTCAAACGTAAAACTAGAAGTCATAAAAAGCGGTGCTGAATGTTCTCTATACTGTGTTTCCTCAATTTGAGTACGAATAGCTTTTGTTTCAAAATTCATAGTTTTTTTTCAAAAATTTGCAAGTTTGCAGTTTGTAGTAAGCGGTTTACAGTTTACAGACAAGTGTTTTGTGATATTTTTTCAAATATATTGAAAACCGCCTACCGCCTACTGAAAACTGCAAACTTGCTCCCTAAGTTTATTTTCAAAAAAGTGCTTAACATTTAAAGAAATTTCAGTCATTTCAATCAAAAAACCATCATGACCATATGGACTTTCTATAATTTCTAACTCGCTTCCTTCAATGTGTTTTGCTAAAAACTCTTGTTCTTCAACAGGAAAAAGAAGATCCGTGCTAATGCCCATAATCAATGTTTTTGCAGTGATTTGGCTTAATGCTTTTAAAACTCCGCCACGACCACGACCAACATTATAAGTATCCATCGCCAATGTCATCGAATAATAAGTAAAAGCATCAAAGTGCTCTACAATCTTATTTCCATGATATCTTTGATAACTATCCGCACTAAAATTTTCATAAATATTAGGGTTAATATCACCTTGCTTTAACGCATATGTATCATAACTTCTATAAGAAATCATCGCAATTGCTCTGGCTGTTTTCAAACCATTTAATCCTGCTTTTGGTTGATTTTCTTTCCAAGTCGGATCTGCTTCAATTGCCATTCGTTGCGTTGCACTAAAAGCAATCGCCCAAGGCGAACGGGTTGCATTACCGCTAATAATGATGAGGTTTTCAAATAGATTAGGGTTAATAATTGCCCATTCCAATGCTTGATTTCCACCAGAAGACGCACCAACTAAGGTTTGAATTTTTTGAATGCCTAAATATTTTCTCAACAAATCATGAACGTGAACCATATCACGCATGGTAATTTTTGGAAAGTTGTGATATTGATAACCATCAGGCGCATCCATCGGACCAGTTGTTCCATAACACGAACCCAAAACCGTTGCGCAAATAATGAAATGTTCATTTGGGTTAAAAACATCATTTTTACCAAAAAGACCTGCCCACCAATCAAAAACATTCGCCGTAGCAGTCAAGGTATGGCAAGCCCAAACCACATTATCTTTATCCGCTTGATAAGTTCCTGCGGTATAATAAGTGATGTCTATAAATGGCAATGTTCCACCCAATTCTAATTGAAATGATTGGTTATATCTATAAATATGTTTCTCCATAAAAACGTACAGGCTACTTTAACCGCCTATTACTGCGTAAAAAATTGTAATCTTAAAAAGGTAACTACCGAGCCTTACGACTCGGCATTACCTAAAAGAAACATTATCGCAGCAGAAATTTTTATTGAAATTTCTACTAAGAATACATTTCAAAACTATGCTGTTTTAGCTGCTGCTTTTTGATTAATAACTGCAAACGCTTGCTCAAAATCTGCTTTAATATCATCAAGATGTTCGATACCGACAGAACAACGCAATAAGCCAGGAACGACACCTGCTTTTGCTTTATCTTCTTCTGACAATTGCTTGTGTGTTGTCGTTGCAGGATGAATGATCAAGGTTTTCGCATCACCGATATTTGCTAAATGACTGACCAATTTTAAGCTATGAACAAAATCGTTACCTTCTTCTTTTCCACCTTTCAGCTTGAATGAAAGTACACCGCCGTAGCCATTCGTCAAGTACTTATTAGCTAATTCGTGGTAAGGACTGCTCTTCAGTCCTGGGTAATTTACAGAAGCGACTTCATCCCGCTGCTCTAACCATTCCGCCAATGCCAAAGCATTTTCAACATGACGTTCCACTCTCAAAGAAAGCGTTTCTAATCCTTGTATGAACATAAAAGAATTGAATGGAGAAAGTGCCGCACCAAAGTTTCTTAAACCACAAACCCTTGCTCTAATCGCAAAAGCAATGTTTCCAAAAGGACTTCCTTCGCCAAATACTTCCCAGATTTTCAAGCCGCTATAACCTTCTGATGCTTCGGTGAATTGAGGAAATTTACCATTGCCCCAATTGTAATTTCCACCGTCGACAATAACGCCACCGATACTTGTTCCGTGTCCGCCAATCCATTTGGTCGCAGAGGCTGTAATTACGTTGGCGCCATGTTCAAATGGTTTAAATAAATAGCCTGCTGCGCCAAAAGTATTATCAACTACCAATGGAATATCATACTTTTTAGCAATTGCAGAAATCGCTTCAAAGTCTGGAATATTAAAACCAGGATTACCAATTGTTTCTAAATACAATGCTTTTGTGTTCTCATCAATCAATGCTTCAAAACCTGCTGCATTGTCACCATCTACGAATCTTGCTTCAATTCCAATATGTTTAAAAGCACGTTGAAACTGATTGAACGTTCCGCCATAGAGGTAAGAAGTCGTAATAAAATTATCTCCTGCTGTCAAGAAATTGTTTAAAGCCGTGAATTGAGCTGCTTGTCCTGAAGCAGTTGCTACTGCTGCTGTTCCGCCTTCTAATGCAGCAATACGTTTTTCAAAAACATCGGTTGTAGGATTCATAATCCTAGTATATATATTTCCAAATTCTT
>CAZMEH010001074.1:0-3314 GCA_964564885.1 uncultured Saprospiraceae bacterium
CATCTTATTTTTAAAAGAGGTCAAGTCAAGATTGTTCTCTTTTGTGAAGTTTTCAAAGTTTTTCGCTCGCCAAAGAATGGTTTTATTTTCCCAATTTCCATTTTCACTCACATCATAAAAAGCGTTGAACAGTTCAGCATCTTCACCTAAAATATCGTCAACCTCTGATTTATCCCAAACGTAATATTTACCTTCAACACCTTCTGTGTCTGCATCTTGAGCAGAATAAAACCCACCTGCTGGACTCGTCATTTCCCGTTCAATGAAAGTCAAGGTTTCTTCAATTGCTTCCTTATAAAGTGTATTTTTAGTCAGTTGAAAAGCTTCTGACATCACGAGCACTAGCAACGCATTATCGTACAACATTTTTTCAAAATGAGGAATCAACCAAGCTCTATCCGTTGCGTAACGTGAAAAACCGCCACCAATTTGGTCATAAATTCCGCCTTGTATCATTTTATCTAAGGAAAATAAAGCGTGCGTTTTTGCATCTTCGTTTCCCGTATGAAAATGATAATTCAAACAAAAACGAATATTCATCGTACTTGGAAATTTTGGCGCACGTCCAAAACCACCTTCTGCCCTATCGAAGCGTTCTTGTAAATTACTATATGTATCTTCTAAAAATGTTGTTGTAAATGTTTTTTCTGGTTCAATCCCTTTTATATCACTAATGAAATTTTGGTTATCCTTTTTAATATGTTCTAATAAGTTATCCGCTTGACTTTCAACATTTTCACGGTCATTCTGAAAAAGGTCGCTGATATATTCTAATACTTGATGCCAAGATGGTCGATTATCAGTTTGTTTTGGCGGAAAATAAGTTCCTCCAAAGAATGGTTTTTTATCTGATGTCAAGAAGCAATTCAAAGGCCAGCCGCCCGAACGAGTCAACGTTTGAACCGCATCCATATAGATTTGGTCAACATCTGGACGCTCTTCTCTGTCCACTTTTATATTGATAAAGTGCTCATTCATGTACTTTGCGACTTCTTCATTTTCAAAAGATTCACGTTCCATCACATGGCACCAGTGACAAGTCGAATAGCCAATACTTACTAAAATCGGTTTGTTTTCCGCCTTTGCTTTTGCAAAAGCTGTTTCATTCCAAGCGTACCAATCTACAGGATTGTGCGCATGTTGCAGTAAATACGGACTTGTTTCGTCTATTAATCGATTCGTATATTTGTGTGTTGACATTATTTTTATTTTATAACTTGAATTATATTACTGATACATTTTGGAAGTCAACGGTTAGATCGCTTTGCTGTGAGATCGTCCACGAGTACTCGGGACTGTCTGAAATAAATAGACCATTCATATCTGGCTTTTGATTGTTCATTTCCAAGGTGTATCGTAGTATAAACTTAAACATATAACTTTTGAAAGTAACGCTTGTTCATTTATTGCAAATATTTTCAATTGGATTTGTTAGAAAGAAACTTATTTTGAAAAATACTTATTAAATTAGCTAATGGTCAGTATTTCAAATTCGTAACCAGACAAACTTCATAGATATTTGAAAGCTACCGTACCCATATAGATGAGAAAGATAATTTTCACAACACTTTCAGGGTTGTAGGAAGTTAAAAAAAACCATCGCCATCTATGTGGGTATGGTAGATTTTTGAAACCTATAAGGTTTTAAAGAACGAAATATTCAAAACCAATTTTATATAATTATCCTTTAACAGTTATGAAATCATTAAATAGAGTTGAATTAGTACTTGGAGGAATCATCCTTTTTATTTTTACGATTTGGTCTTTTGGTAAATGTAGTAGTTTGTCAAAGTACAAGCAACAAGCACCTGTTGAGCAAACAACACCTGCGGCTCAAGATGCTACGAATCAGCAAAATACCGCAAATAATAATCCGACAGCAACACCTCAAGCAACCAGTGCACAACCAACTACACAACCTGTTGCGCCAGTTCAAACGCAACCGACCCGAGTGATAATTGAAGATAAACCGACGGTTTATGTTATCGTTGAAGGTTTGAAATTGAGAGATAAACCCGGTTTGAGTGGTACAAAAGTACTTGGTCAATTACCATTAAATACGTCTTTATTATTCTTGGGTCAACAGACCGAATACAAGGATAAAATTACGATTGGTGAAGTCACTTATAATGAACCTTGGATTAAAGTAAAAACCAAAGACAGTGCCTTTGAAGGTTGGGTTTTCGGTGGCGGCGTTCGTCCTTATAAGAATTAGGTTTTAGTTATTTGATACTGGTTATTATTGATTGTTTGTCTCTAGTTGGTATTTATCAATTATTTCAAATCTTACTTTTAACCTGATAAAGTCTATTTCCCTTGAAACGATTTATTCGCCTTTCCTTTTGCTTATTTATTACAAGTTCATTGTATAGTCAATCAATAAGTGGAGAAAACTATCAAGGTTCGGTTGGTTTGAATCTTACTTTTGGTACAACCGTGAATAGAGTTGGCTTGTTTGCGAAAGGTTTCTACATTCATAAGGACGTTCAATTTAACTTGGATACTCGTTATCATTTTAATATTAGTTCTTACGGCCCAAGGCTGAGTGGACCAGAATGGTCGCTCAAAGGTGGCGTTGTTTGGGCTTGGGGCGAACAGGCAAGTATTGAAAATCCATTCCTTTCTCCTGTTGGTAATCAAATCGAAAAAACGAATAGCCTAGGTTATAGTTTTAATTATTACTGGGATAAAATTGGGACAAATCAAGCGACAGGAACGTTGAGTGTTCAATTTGATAAGGTAAATTTCATTATGGAAAACGATGCTTTTGCACCGCCAGCTGCGGATAAGTTTCGTACTGCTGCTATAAAATTCACTTATCGAATTCAAGAAAATACCTATCTAACTATTAATAGTACACTTTGGACGGGCGACCCGTTTACGGATATGTTGGATACTCAAAGGGATTTAGCGCATTATCCTAGTCGATATGGTTTTCGGGATATGAGTTATACTAAGTATGGAAAATTTTCGCATGGAATTTTAAGTGTTGGACTGCAACAAATATTACCTTTTCAACAAGAAATAAGGTATAATCTTGGTGTTGATTCGGAATGGGTGCGCCATATTTTGCAAAACGTAATTATCCACGATTTGTATTTTATTCCTAATATTATTAATCCTGCAAAACATCCGCACATTCCGATGGTCTCAAATACAGGCGAACAATATTTGTTTTATTCTCATCAAGAAGTCAAACCTGCTAGTTTTTACGGGCAGTTTTCAATGAATGGCACGTTGTTCTATTGAGTGATTGTTCGATTGTTCGATTGTTCGATTGTTCGATTGTTCGATTGTTCGATTGTTCGATTGTT
>CAZMEH010001075.1:0-3210 GCA_964564885.1 uncultured Saprospiraceae bacterium
TCAGCGGTGGCTTGTCCCGTTGTTTTTCAGTAAATTAGGATAACGGGGCAAGCCACCGTTGGACAAAAAGGCAAAAACTGTCAAAGAACCTGAGTTTTTACAAACTTATCACCTATGGGATTTGATTGGGTTGCACCAAAGAATTACAAAAGACATTATATTTGTTTGAAGTGTCAAAAAGGATTTAAGTGACCTTCGGAGGAAGATATGAAGTATTCTAAATCTGCTGATTTTCAAACCTGATGAATGAATATTACGCAGCTGATACGCAACCTGATATTGTAAAATAAATTGAAGGAAGGTATCAAAAATTAAAAGTGGTTTGCCCAAATTGCCAAGATAGCATGCTGCAAGTGCATTATAATTTTGAAGTTCCGCCTCAGCGTGATAATAAATCGTGGAAAAATTTGCAAAAAACGTTATCTTCCAAAATAGTTATTTCATATGATACTTATATAGAATGGCATCGCTTAGAGTTGGAGAAAGTAGTTGTCAATTCAGTAGAATACAAGACGTTGAAATTAAATTTTAATATTTATCACAACAACTTCTAAATAAATTCAAAAATGAAAAAATTAAGTTCAGAAGGTAAATGTTTTTATTGTGCCGAAACTTTTGCAGGCAATGGTATTAGTAGACATTTAAGTACTCACTTGAAAAGTATTCAAAGTGAAAAATTGACTAAGAAAAAATCTTATCATGTCAAAATAACAGGAGCGAAATTATATTTTATTCACCTCTTAATTGACGAAAACGTTAATCTGGAACAACTAGATTTCTATTTAAGAGAGATATGGTTAGAATGCTGTGGGCATTTAAGTTCTTTTGAAATAAAAGGAACTCGTGGAACACAAAACTCGCTTGATGATGGAGAGTACGGCATTAATAAGAATACTAAAGTAGGTGGCTTATTTAAGAAAGGAATAAAACTTAACTATGAATACGATTTTGGATCGACTACACACCTTGAAATTAGTGTTCTAAACGAATATTTGATACAGGATAAACAAGGTATTTTATTATTAAGTCGCAATGAGCCATTAAAGATGTTATGTGATTTATGCAAACAAAAATCAGCAGAGGTAGTATGTCTGTTGTGGCATGAAAAAGGAACAATGTTTTGTGATTCTTGTAAAGATATTCATGTGGAAGAATGTAGTGATTTTGAAGATTATAGTGAAGGCTATATTGTAAATTCTCCAAGAATGGGCGTATGTGGATATGAAGGAGGTACAATTGATACTGATAGAGATGGAATATGGCAAAAATAAAAAAATGACCTACGAGCAAATTATTGAAAGACTAGAATCCTTAGGCGATGCGGAAAAAGTAGCATTCAAGGCGAAGAAATTTGGTGTCGTTTCTAATAATGCATTAGGTATTTATCATAAGGATTTGAAAACTCTAGCTAAAGAATTGCCAAAAGATAAGGACTTAGCGATTCAATTGTTTGAAAGTGGCATTTATGAAGCTCGTTTGTTGTGTAGTAAAATGTTTCAGACAAAGGACTTGACCGAAGAATTGTTAGAACATTGGGTGACGACTTTTGAAAACTGGGAAATCTGTGATTCCTTCTGCATGGGCTTATTTGCAAAAAGTCAATTTGCCGTTGCTAAAGCCATTGAATGGAGTTCTCGTACTAGGGAATTTGAAAAAAGAGCAGCATTTACAAGCATAGCGGCTCACTGCATGGCAGATAAAAAAGCAGATAATATAGTCTTTGAACAGTTCTTTTCAATCATTAAAAGAGAAGTCACCGACGATAGAATTTATGTAAAAAAAGCGGTCAATTGGGCATTGCGAAATATAGGAAAGAGAAATATTGATTTGAATAAAAAAGCGATTAAAACGGCGAATGAAATCCTAGAAACAGAAGCAAAGTCGGCTCAATGGATTGCAAAAAATGCGTTGAAGGAATTGCAGTCAGAAACAGCTAACATTTTAGATTATCCGAGAGCAATTTATCGACCAAAGTAGAAATGAGAATACTTCGTTGAGAGAAAAGAGCGCAGAGAAAAGTTTCTAATCATGAAGCATTAAAACAAAAAAATGAACGGAAAAATAGTATTTATCACAGGAGGAAATTCAGGAATAGGGAAGGAGACGGCGAAAGGTTTGGCTGAAATGGGTGCGCACGTTATCATCATGTCAAGGAATGAAGCGAAAGGAAAAGCAGCCGTTGAGGAAATCAAACAAGTAGCTAAATCTGAAGTAGAATTGGTGGTTGGCGATTTAGCTAAATTGTCTGATGTTCGTCGTATTGCTAAGGATTTTAATGAAAAATATGACCGTTTAGATGTTTTGATTAATAATGCAGGAACGTTGTGCAATAGTTTTGAAAAGACCGAAGATGGTTTTGAAAAACAAGTTGGTGTCAATCATTTGGGGCATTTCCTGTTGACTTATTTGTTAGAACCGACTTGGATTAAAACACAAAACGCTAGAATTATCAATGTTTCGTCTGACATTCATTATCAGGCAAAAGTAAATTTTGAGAGTTTTATCAATCCGCCCAAAGGTGACTATTCTCCTTTTGGTGCTTATGCGCAATCCAAACTTTGCAATGTGATGTTTACGATTTCGTTAGCGAAGAAATTAAACAATAAAAATAATATTACCGTTAATGCGCTTCATCCTGGCGCAGTTGCCACTCAAATTGGAGAAAAAGAAACGAGTTCGATGACGAAGTTTTTCTGGAAGTTAGGAAAGCCATTTTTCAAAAGCCCTGAGAAAGGTGCGGCAAATTCTATCTATTTGGCTTCTTCGCCTGAGGTAGCGAACGTTACAGGAAAATATTTTAAAAATAAAAAACAAATCATGCCTTCTCTAGAGACTTTAGATGAGGAATTGATGGAGCAATTTTGGGTTTTTAGTGAGCAATTAGTTGGAATAAGTTAAGTAAGAGGAGAGAAGTCAGACAAAAAAACTGCTCACTATCAATTGTTTATAAAACAAATCAATACGTGAAAATTTTGTCCAATTACTTAAAAGAAGAAGTACCACTTTTTTGTTTTTTTAGCAATTCTTAATTTTAATTTATCTGTTGCACCCACCGAGGTTTCGGGACATGCGTATTTTGTAAGTCTTTATTCACAAGAATTCTTGTAGCCGAAAAATACAGATTTTGATTTTATTCAAGGCAGTTTCGAGAAAAATAGCCACGCTATCTCCCGAAAAACTAACGCAGAATAAAATTAAAAGATGATTTTG
>CAZMEH010001076.1:0-3116 GCA_964564885.1 uncultured Saprospiraceae bacterium
CGGTTAAATCTATTGCACCAGTTGAAGCACCATTACATAAAACATTAGTTGTAGTAGCAGTTAAAGCAATAACAGCTGGTTCAGAAACGGTTGTTGTAGTTGTTTGAGTACAGCTATTACTATCAGTAACAGTAACGGAATAAGTATTAGCCGCTAAGCCATTTGGATCTTGGTTCGTTCCTGCGGCATTGTCCCAATTATAAGAATAAGGAGTAGTTCCACCGCTGACCGCTAAATCAATAGAACCATCAGATAACCCATTACCAGTTGCGTCAGTTGGCGTAGCGGTTAGAGAAATGGCAGTTGGTTGACTAATGGTAATACTGGTTGATTTCGTAATTCCATTATTATCAGTAACAATAACGGAATAAGTATTAGCCGCTAATCCGGTTGGATTTTGATTAGTACCTGCGCCATTATCCCAACTATAAGTGTATGGAGCCGTACCGCCACTCACCGATAAACTAATACTACCATTGCTTAAACCGTAACAGGTTATGTTGTTGCTAGAAGATGAAATAGAGACTGGAATAGCGGCTTCAAATGCACCTATATCGATTGTATTTCTAATATTTCCGCACTGGTCATCACTCGGCGCACTACCACCGCTTGTCCCTGCGTCTGTTGCTGAACTTGAAGATAGAATAGGAAGATAAGTCAAGCCATTACAAGTCGTTGCCGCTTGAAGATTTGGGTCAGTGGTAACTGAAAAGGTTGGGCAGGCAACATTACCTGCACAACCTTCAACTAGATTAGTTGTGTTAGTAGCAAGTGAACTGTTATCAAAATAAATATCATTACCAGTTCCAGCACTATTATCTGCAACAATAGTATTAATAAGGTGATTAGTTCCAGAAGTCCCTTCTTTTAAATGCAAACCACCTCCTAGACCTGCTGTTGAATTATTGGCAACGGTACAATTTATAATTGATAAAGTATTGGTATTATTGTCATCCTTGTAAATAGCACCGCCATCCGACGTTGCATAGTTTCCACTAAAAGTACAGTTTGTAAAAGCACTAGAAGTAGAAGAGAATACAGCTCCTCCAAGTCCGCTTATATTATTAGTAAAAGTACATCCAGTGATATTATTTGATCCCACTGTAGATAAAGCGTCTTCATGATTACCCGTAATATTTTCAGAAAAAATGGTAGGTGCCCCTTCTTCATAACTGGTAATACCAGTATTGAACTGTGAAGTATTATTGTTAAAGGCTGAATTCGTTATTATCAAATGGCTACCAGTATTAAAAATAGCTCCTCCAGATTCAGTAGCATTATTTTTAGTAATAATAATAGAATTAAATATTACGGTATTATTGTTCCAGATATACAAACCAGCACCACTAGTAGATTTTCCATGCTGAATGGTCATATCCTGAAAGGTAACGGTTCCTATATTGCTAGGAATAGTAAAAACCCTATCTGTTGCTATATTTTGTGCAGTATTAGCTTGTATGATAGTGGTGCTCTGACCTTGACCTATAAAAGTAAGTGCCTTACTAACAGCAACACCTTGTTCTGTATGTGTATTATCTGCACCACCTGAGATAAAGATAGTGTCACCTGATGAGGCAGCAGCAATTGCAGCAGTTATTGTTGTATGGTCACCACCTCCATCATCGTTGACAGTGAGGGTTGTTCCAAATATCAGTGTATTGCTCAATAACAAAATCACTGAGGTTAGTAGCACATAGATATTGAACTGCTTGCTTATTGTAAGCACACAGAAATAGGAGCTAGCAGAGCTGATTATTGTTCGCATTGTAAGAATTAAAAAATCGTGTAATAACTATATATTTAGCATTAGCAGGAATAGAAAATGATATTAGCTTTTATGTTGCACTGATACTTACACGGGCTAAACCTAGAAGGTAGTATATTATTGTATTTGGAATTATTTAACATGTATTTTATCTTTCCTGTTTTGTAAGTAAGCGAAAGATAATGCAAATTTTATACGGTCTGAAATAAATCGTTGGTTTTGTTAGCGTTTGGTCAAAAAAGAGGTTAAAATATGTAGTATTTGGGTTTATTCCTTTTTTGAATCTAAAAAAAACACCTGAATAGATATTAGATTTAATGTGAAATGCTCGAAATTTGAGAAGTAATGAGTATAATTATACTATTATATCTTATTAGAAGAGAGAGTAGAGAAGAGGTTGTATATTTAAAAAATGAATATATAGTTCATTAACTATAAGTAAAAAAGATAAAAATAATCTCCATCCTCTATTCTCTATTCTAAAAAATGCACAGTAGTAATGAGTAGAATATATTTATTAACCTTCATTCAGCAAAACCATTGAAACAGACTACTAAATATACCCTTTTTAATAAACTCGGTTCTTTGAAAAATTCTATAAAAATCACTAATAAAATGTCTTGCCTACCAGGTTTCCATAGATATCTTGGGACAGGCGTGGCAAGCTGTGTACCTATAGTTATCGGTATCAGCCAATTATTGAAACTTCCATAACAATTTTCAGAGAACCAATTCTTCTTCTTCATACTGCGCAGCAGCATCTAATGCTTCATAAAATTCCTCACCATATTTTCTAATCAAAGCATCTTTTACAAATTTGTAAATAGGCATTTGATGTTTTCTTCCAAGTGAACAAGCCGCATTACAAATATCCCATTTATCATAATTAATGGCTGTAAAATCAAGGTGTTTCGTTATACGAACTGGGTACAAATGACAAGAAATTGGTTTCTTGAATGAAATAGCACCAGCTTCGTATGCTTTTTCGATACCACATTTTGCAATACCATTTGATTCAAAAGTCAAATACGCACACGCTTTATTCGCAATCAACGGCGTTCCATAAATATCTTCTGATTTATAATGTACAAAAACACCTTTTTCTTCAATGGCTTCAATCCCTTCCTTATTCAAGAATGGTTTTATATCATCATAAATCTCTTGAAGCAAAGGTAATTCTTCATCTTCCAGCGGCGCACCTAAATCACCTTCCCAACAGCAAGCGCCTTTACAAGCATCTAAATTACAAATGAAATGCTTTTCCACTACATCATCACTGATGATTTTATCTTCAATTATTATCATTTAAATTTTTGTTATTAGTTATCTTATGAACTTGTTTTAGCATGAG
>CAZMEH010001077.1:0-1652 GCA_964564885.1 uncultured Saprospiraceae bacterium
AAAATTCCGTAGAAAACGCTAAGTACGAATTTTAGCCCAATTCTAGTTACAGAGTAGGCAGGCTGCCCACTTCGCAACTATTTCATGATTTTTCATACTACGATACATTTTAGATTTAAAAGGAGAATTATAACCACGTTTACTAAACTTTTAAAGTTTAGTAAACGTATCTTTATCTCGATCTTTTAAGAATGTATAGTAGTATGATAATTTTTATAAAAAATTATCAAAAACCACGGGATTTTTCAAAGAACCAAACCTATAAAGTCTAAACCTTACGTTTTTTACAGAAATATTTGATTTCACTAAACATTTAAAACAGATTATCCTTTTATTCTTTAAAATACTAATTAATGCAACAATCTCTTAAAGATATATTCAAGAACGTTCCAAACATCGATGGTAGAAGCGCACAATTTCTTATCAACGCTTTAGAAAAAAATAACATTGATGGGTTTGATTATATAGAATACAAGCAATCACTAAGCGCACTTGCAGAACTAGATATTGATGAAGCGACCGCATTCAAATCTGCTTATGCTACTGCAACGACAATGGGATTGACTAAAGAAAAATTGCAAAAAACAGCGCAATTCTATTTACAAGTATTAGGAAAAGAAAAGAATCAGTTCAATCAAGCGGTGCAAGCACAAGTACAACGTCAGGTTTCTGGTAAGAAACAACAAGCGGATAATTATCATAAAACGATTGAGCACAAAAAGGCTCAAATTGATAAACTCAAAACTGAAATTCTTGAACATCAAGAAGCTATCGTTAGATTAAGCGATGAAATAGATTCTGCTAAAGGTAAAATTGGTCAAACTAAACAGAATTTTGAGCAGACTTATCAGGTTATCGAACAGGAAATTAAAGATGACTTGGATAAAATTCAAGTTTATTTAAAATAAGAGAATTATTGTTATACTGCCAGCTTGTCGTGTGCTTGACAGGCAGTATAACTATAAGATGATAAAACAGTGAAATAGCAAATGAATCAACCCAAATCTTTTTGGAAGCGTCCCGAAGGTGTCACAGGCGTATTATTTATGGTAGGCTTGATAGCTGGCGGAGCTTATTTAGTAGCAGGTTCTTTAGCTGCTATTTTAACTTTTTTTGGTAGTTTGCTAGGAACAATCACAGGAATTGTACTGGCTGCGGTATTAGTATTTCTACTTATCGACAAACGTTCTCGCAACTTAGTATGGTATAGTTACAAAAGCATCATGCGAACCGTTACAGGTTTATTTGTTCAGCTTGATCCAGTCTCTATATTGAAAAGTTATTTGGACGATATGAAGAAAAATCTGCGAGACATGAGCAAGCAGATAGGTTCTTTACGTGGTCAAATGCGAAAATTGCGGAATGCCATTGAAGAGAATAATAAAGGTATTAGTACGAATATGCGTCAAGCGCAAAAGGCGAAACAACAGAAGCAAGAGTCTCAAATGATTTTGAAGGCTAGAAAAGCTAGTCGTTTGAGAGAATCTAATGGAAAGTTGGAAGCACTTTATTCAAAAATGGAAATATTGTATAAGGTCTTACGCAAAATGCATCAGAGTTCTGAAATCGTTTATGAAGATACTAAGGATCAAGTTAAATTAAAGGAACAGGAACGCAAAGCCATTAGAGCATCGCATTCTGCGATGAAATCT
>CAZMEH010001078.1:0-1726 GCA_964564885.1 uncultured Saprospiraceae bacterium
GAATTGCAACAAGAAGTTTCTAAAAAGGCGATTGAGATAAATGCTTTAAAAGACCAGCCGACTTTTGGCGTTGGCTTGGATTATATCACTGTGATTGGTCGAAATGATGCCGAGCCACAAGGCAATGGACGAGATATTATTCAACTACGAGGTATGGTCAAAATTCCACTTTATAAAAGCCAATATAAGGCGAAAGAACAAGAGGAATTGTTGAAAATGGAAGCTTTAGAATTACAAAAGGAAAATACAACTGACCAATTTATGGCCGTTATTGAAAAAGCTTATGTCGATTATGAAATAGCGCAATTGAGTATGAATTTATACGAACAACAAATACAAACGACTAAAGCAGCGATTGATTTTTTAAAAGCAGCTTATAGCGTGGATGGACGGAAATTTGAAGAATTACTACGATTGGAAAAAGGCTTGGTTGATTATGATTTAATGGTATTGAAGGCGATTGTGAAAAGTCATCAAGCGAAGATAACTATTGAGAAATTTATACAATAAACACAAATGAAAAATAAAATACACTATTGGGTTAGAAAATCGCATCGTTATTTAGGATTGTTTACAGGGATTCAATTTCTAATGTGGACGATTGGCGGCTTGTATTTCAGTTGGACGAATATAGATGATATTCATGGCGACCAATTTCATAAAGAAATGATGTCACATTCAATTCCGAGTGATTTGTTAGCGAATATCAAAGATAGTACGCTACTAATTGAAAGTATTGATTTTCGTTTTATTGACCATCAACCATTCTTTTGGATAAATGATAAACAACTAATAAACGCTAAAACTGGCGAAATAAAAGGTGAAATAACAGAACAAGAAGCTTTGGGTACTGCGAAGATGCACTTAATTGAAGAACTAAAGGTAAAGGAAGTTAAACGCATTGAAGAAGTAGGAAAACATCACGAATATAGAGAACGACCTTTGCCAGCCTATGTAATTTCTTATGAAGGAAAGGATGACGTGAAAGCTTATATAAGTGCTACGGATGGCAGTTTTCAAAGAGTAAGACATCAAGCTTGGCGAAATTTTGACTTCCTCTGGATGATGCACACTATGGATTATCAAGGACGTGATAATTTTAATAATTGGTTATTACGTATTTTTTCAGTCGTTGGTTTGATAACCATATCATTAGGTTTTATTTTGTTTTTCTACTCTTCAAATACGTTGAAAAAATGGCGAAAAAAGAAGAGCAAATAAGATATTCTTTTAAAAAAAATTATGAAAAATCAAAATATAAAAATCGCAACATTTGTTCTAATCGCCTTAGTCAGTGGCTTAGGATTAGGCTATGTTTTGTTTGCTTCAAATGGTGAAAAAGATAATCATAATCACAGTGAAGCATCAGAACAATCAAATGGCGAAACGATTTATACTTGTTCCATGCATCCGCAAATTCGCCAAAATGAAGAAGGTGATTGCCCAATTTGTGGAATGGATTTGACTCCATTGGATAAAAATGGATCGAATGACCCGACCGTTTTAGAAATGACGGAAGCAGCGGTGAAACTATCGAATATCCAAACGACTATTTTAGGACAAACAGGTAAACCATCTAAAGAATTGACCCTTTCGGGAAAAATACAAGCCGACGAACGCACCGCGGCTAGTCAAGTCACACACTTGCCCGGGCGTATCGAAAAACTCTATGTGACTTTTACGGGTGAGCAAGTAAATAAGGGACAGAAAGTAGCCGAAATTTATT
>CAZMEH010001079.1:0-1565 GCA_964564885.1 uncultured Saprospiraceae bacterium
AATGCCTTAATCCATAAATAACTGACAAGTATATTTTAATTTAAATATGTGAAAATCAATAAGTTATCCCTACTGCTAACTGTCAGCTATTTGCTGCCTACTGCTTTTCAATACGTGAGCAAAAGTAATCACGTATTGAAAAGCCATCATTTTTTTATTTTACGATGCAAAAAATATAAGTATAGCCAAGCTCTGTAATCATTTTTTAGAAGAGTAGAATGGAAAAGAACAAGTTTGAACGCTAGAGTATTTTTGTCTTGGTACTTAGAAGCTAATTTTTATAAAAAAATGCTTAATTTTCTTAAATCTACAAATTTTTAATAAAATCAAGACTTATGAAAAAATACTTATTACTTTTTAGTTTAGTTTTTATGCTACAAACGGCATTTAGCCAAACCGACAAACCAGCATTCACAAGTATGGATGTGTTTGAATTAGAATGGGTCACTAATCCTCAAATCTCTCCTGATGGCAGCAAGGTTGTCTACGAAAGAAAAGGAATGGACATTATGAAAGACCGAAGAACGGCGAATCTTTGGATGATTAGCGCTGATGGAACAGACCATTTTAAACTAACCGAACAATCTGTCAATGAAGGTAATCCGACCTGGTCGCCAGATGGAAAACGCATTGTATTCACGTCATCAACTGACGAAGGCAGTGAAATGTTTATTTACAGATTATCAACTGGAAAAATTACCAAAGTATCCCAATTACCAAATTCTCCAAAAGGTTTGAGTTGGTCACCAGACGGAAAATGGATCGCTTTTTCGATGTTTGTAAATGGTTCTGAACTATCCTTAGTCAAGCCACATAAAAAGCCAAAAGGCGCAAAATGGGCAAAAGCACCAAGAGTCACGACTCGCTTGAAACACGAAGCAGACGGTTCGGGTTATATGAAGCCTGGTTTTTCTCATTTATTTGTTATTCCGTCGGAAAGCGGAACTTATCGCCAGATCACCACAGGAGATTTTAACCATCGCAGCCAACCTATTTGGACAAAAGACGGTCAAACACTGATTTTTAATGCAAATAGAAATAAAGATTGGGAATATGATTTTAGAAATTCTGAATTGTATCGTGTTGCTATTTCAAGCGGAGAAATTAAAACGCTGACGGATAGAAATGGACCTGATGGAAGCGCAGCTATTTCGCCAGACGGCAAAACGATTGCTTATTTAGGTTTTGATGATAAACGACAAGCGTATCAAATTCGCCATTTATATACCATGAATATTGACGGTTCTAATAAGAAGGAAATCAAGATGAGCCTTGACCGTAATATTTCAAATATCACTTGGAGCAATGACGGCAAAGGTTTGTATTGTCAATATGATAATCATGGTGATTCAAAAATTGGCTACATTAATATCTCATCTGGGAAGACGTCTAAAATCACTGGTGGCGTTGGCGGAACAAGTATTGGAAGACCATATGGCGGCGGTTCCTATTCTGTTTCTAATGGTGGAAAAATTGCGTTTACACAAGCGTCTGTTTATCATCCGTCAGAATTAGCTGTAGTTAGTAACGGTAGCGAAGCGAAGCAGTTAATGTCTTTAAATAGT
>CAZMEH010001080.1:0-1726 GCA_964564885.1 uncultured Saprospiraceae bacterium
GTCTCGGCGATGATAAAAAACACAAAAAACCTCTCTTCTCTGTTCTAAAAAATGTACAGTATTATGTTATAAAACATATTTTTAAAAAATTAGAATAATTCCATTTTCAGTATTTACGAAATACTAGGACTATTCTTTCTATAATATATAAATGCGGTATTTTATACATTTAGGATTTGATGGAACCAGTTATAGTGGCTGGCAGAGACAAACGAATACGTTAAATACGGTTCAAGAGGTTATAGAGACAAAACTTTCTCAGATTTTCAAGAAAAAAGTAACTGCTTATGGTTGCGGGCGCACTGATGCTGGTGTTCACGCCAGTCAATACGTGATTCAAATCAACCTTGATGAAGCTCCTACATTCGATTTGAAGTTTCGACTGAACAAGAACTTACCTCGTGCCATCGCCGTTTTTGAAATCATTGAAGTTGATAAATACCAACATTGTCGATATGATGCTGTGGCTCGCACTTACGACTATTTTATTCATTGGACGAAAGACCCAGTACTTTACCGTCATAGTTCCTTCTATGAAGGTTTGGTATTAGACTTTGATGCAATGAAAAAAGCAGCCGCTCTTATACTTGAAACAAACGATTTTAAGCCATTGTGTAAACAGCCCAATTTATATAAAAACACCATATGTCACATAAGTAATTCCGAAATATTTGTTAATGAAGAACAAGGACGATTACGATTTACGATAACAAGTAATCGCTTTCTCCGAGGAATGATTAGGATTTGTATTTTCTTTTTATTGCAAATAGGAAAAGGTGAAATGACTTTGGACGAATTTGAAGCAATTCTGAAACAAGAAAAACACTTGGCAGAAAAACCTCCTGCGTTTCCAAATGGTCTTTTTCTTAGCAAAATTGAATATCCGTTTTTGGAATTAAAAAATTCTCATCATTTGATTAAGATGTTGAAAGTTGGCTTGGAGTAGTTTGTAGACATCGTGAAAAATTATTTTTAAAAACCAATCCATTAACTCTGTGTCTTTGTACCTCTGTGTTCTTTTTGGTATTTTGCAAAACAATAACTAAAATCAACCATGACAAGAAAAGAAAAAGCAGAACATATAACTAAGATATTACAAGACCTTTATCCAGAAACACCTATTCCATTAGACCACGAAAGCGATTATGAGCTACTCATTGCGGTTTTGCTTTCTGCTCAATGCACAGATAAAAGAGTAAATACGGTCACTCCTGCCCTATTTGAAAGAGCAAGTACGCCACAAGAAATGATTGCGGTCGATGTAGATGATATTCGCCAAATCATTCGTCCGTGCGGATTATCTCCACGAAAATCCAAAGCTATTTCGGGTTTATCTCATATTTTGCTGGAAGAACACGATGGCAAAGTGCCGCAAAGTTTTGAATCGCTCGAAGCCTTGCCAGGCGTTGGACACAAAACGGCTTCGGTTGTCATGGCGCAAGCTTTTGGCGTTCCTGCTTTTCCTGTTGATACACATATTCACCGCCTAGCTTATCGCTGGGGCTTGACGAATGGTAAAAATGTGGTGCAAACCGAAAAGGATTTAAAGAAGATTTTTCCAAAGGACATATGGAATAAACTTCATTTGCAAATTATCTTCTTCGGCAGAGAACATTGTCCTGCTCGTGGACACAAACCTGACACTTGCCCGATTTGTAGTAAATTTGGTATCAAAAAAAGAATGTAAAAAAAACGGTACACGGCAGCTTTTCAAAATCAATTCATA
>CAZMEH010001081.1:0-2130 GCA_964564885.1 uncultured Saprospiraceae bacterium
TATTAAATATCCATTTTTAATTCGATGTTTAAACATTAATCTAATATATTTGTATTTATAACGTTATAGAAATCTAATTTTAAAACTATATATAAAAGAAACTTATGAAATTAAATACATTATTTTTAGCTCTAATAGCTATCGCAACATTATCTTTCACGCTTGCAGAAGCAACAACTTATCAGGTCAACACGTCAAAAAGTACGGTAGACTGGAAAGGTTACAAAGTAACCGGCTCACACAATGGCAAGGTAAATGTCAAAAGTGGAACGCTAAAAATGAACGACGGAAGATTACAAGGCGCAAGTTTTGAAATGGATATGACTTCTATCAAAGTAGAAGATTTGAAAGGCGGAGGCGCAAAAAAACTAGAAGGACACTTAAATTCTAAGGATTTCTTCGGTATAAAAACTTTTCCAACGGCTAAACTAGTGATTACGAAAGTGATTCCTTATGGTAAAGATGGTGATTATAAATTAATCGGAAATTTGACTATCAAGAAAACGACTAAGGAAATTAAATTCAAAGCTAAAGTATCAGAAACAGCAGGTACAGTAACTGCAACAGCTGAGATTACGATTGACCGTTCAGACTTTGATATTCGTTATGGTTCTGGTAGCTTTTTTGACGGACTTGGTGACAAAACTATCTATGACGAGTTTGATTTGTCAATTAGTTTGGTGGCTAATAAGTAATAAGTATTTGATTCACTTATTGTAAAAAGCGTTTCTAGTTGCTAGAAACGCTTTTTGTATTTATCTAAAGACTTTCTTCAAGTCTATTTGAATATCAAGTTGCGTATCAATTAAAGTATCTCGACAAGTATAAACGTTATGTTCTCCTTTTCTACTGTAAACATAAATCAAGAATCAAGAATTTCTTCTTTTCTATTAATTAAAATGCTCAGTTCTGGAAGTACTTTATAAATACCGTTATAGTTTAGTACTATTTGTACAATAATCCGATATTGCACAACGGAGTGATTTTACTTCGAATTCCTTTTGTACGCATTTTGATTTGCTCGTCAGTTTCTGGAGGTGCATTCATCTACTTTTTATTTTTATTACTCTACGAATTTTCTAAAAAACGAAAAAGAAGCTTAGTTTGTTTCAAGAATAGGAATAATTGAATTAAAGTAGTATTTCAATGGTTTATCGTTCGAATACTAATATTTATAAAAAATGAGCATTAATTTATTAGACATAATTGACGATGAACTAATTGACGATGGTATAGATTCGGAAATTATCAACGATTATCAAATCGGTTGGAAAGATACATTTGGTGCAGAAAATTTCATTTATAAGTCGAATATTACTTATAATGAAAAAGACATCGCATGGTGGCAAAATAGCGATGTTGGAAAGGATTTGCTACGAATAAAAAAGCCGAATGGTATTATTTTGAATTGGCGACCAGCAGGCAATCATACAGATTATGGCTTTAAGTGCAATTATATTCAATGGTTCGATGACGTTTTAATTGTCATGTATCGAAATAAGCACACAGATTATATTTTTAGATTTAAAGACTTGGAAGTAAAAAAGCTTTACGGTGGTTCTATCGGTTCTTATGTCATTAAAAATGAGCTAATTTATGTTCAAAGACCGATTTATCATCAAAGTAAGATTTTTAAAATAGCAATGTTCGGCGATGAAGAAGCTTTGGAGATTTCAGCACAAGAGTTACAGAATGATAATATTATTTTGAATAAAACTATTTAATAACGAATTACAATTCCAATGCTTTATCAAACGAGATTCCGTAATCTTCGCCCAAACTAACCAACATCATTCCTGCATTTTGTACTTCACAGACTTCCAAAATCAAGTCAATTGCTTTCTGAATATTATCCGTATCCAAATGACTAAACGGTTCATCTAAAAGCAAGAAATCAAACGGCTGACACAAAGCTCTGATAATCGCAATACGTTGACGCTGACCATAAGACATCGTTCCGCAAGATTGATTTAGAATACTTTCAACGCCTAATCGTTGCGCAAATCCTCGGATTTTATCTTCTGTAAAATATTCTTGCAGCGTGTTTTTTAATAGAATGTTTTCTAAGCCTGTCAATTGTGGAAACAACCTCAAGTTTTGAAAAACAATAGACAAATTCGCTTGACGCAA
>CAZMEH010001082.1:0-6163 GCA_964564885.1 uncultured Saprospiraceae bacterium
AAAATGTATAGTGGTATGATGTTTTTTATGACCACGTAAAATCATAAATAGCCGTATTTTTTATAATAAAAGAAATAAAAACGGTTCTTTGACAATTTTTGCTATTTCATTCAATGTGGGCTTGCCTCATTGTTTTTCAATGAGTTGGTATAATGGGGCAAGCCCACATTGGATTTATAAAAACATTCCGTTTGGCAAAACTTGTCGAAGAATCATAAAAATGTTTATAAATCTTCTTTTTTTAGACAAAATATCTACTTTTGCAAAAAAAGCAAAGGCTTTTGAAAATCAAGAATATCAATGAATAGTCAATTTAAGGTTTTATTATTTAGTTTAGTCCTAATTTACGCTTGTAATCAAAGCGAAACATCTTTTACCGCTGCTTCTTTTTCATCTAAAGTTTCGAGTATAGAATACGATTCAACTGATAGGGATTTAGCTTATCGGATAGATACGTTTTTTTCCAAAAGATTTAAGGAAAAGCGTTTCAATGGTGTTGCGCTATTGGCTAAAAAAGGTAAGATAGTTTATCACAAAGCCTTTGGAATGGCTGATTTTTCAGAAAAGCGATTATTAAAGAAAGATGATGCGTTTCAACTCGCTTCTGTTTCTAAAACAATTACGGCTGTTGCCATCTTACAATTAGTAGACCAAGGAAAACTGAATTTAGAAGATACATTAGAGCAATTTTTTCCAAAGTTTCCTTTTGAAAATATTACCATTCAGCAATTATTATCACATCAATCAGGATTAGCCAATTATATGTATTTTGTAGATAAAGTATATGAAAGAAAAGATAGTTCGATTTCAAATGAGCATATGTTAACCATTATGCAAAGAGATACGCCAACATCATATTTTAAACCAAATACTCGATATCATTACTGTAATACTAATTATGCTTTATTAGCACTAATAATAGAAAGAGTATCAAACCAGACCTACGAAGCGTATTTGAAAGAAAATATTTTTGAACCTGCTCAGATGGAAAATGCTTTTGTTTACAATAAGAATATTCAACAAAAAATACCAAAGCAAGTCATAGGCTACAATGCTATTTATAGAAAAAAGGAAAATCACTATCAAAATGGGATAGTGGGAGATAAAGGGATTTATGCATCAGCATTAGATCTATTTAAATTAGATAGAGCATTGATAAATGGAGAGTTGGTTTCAAAAGAGTTAATGTCAAAAGCATATGAGCCATTAGACGCTCGTCTTAGCCGCCTGAGTAGAGATAACTACGGATTAGGTTGGAGAATACAGGAAAGCCCAGTATTTGGTCAAGTAGTGTATCACGGAGGTTGGTGGAAAGGCTTTAAGTCGTATTTCATTCGCTTACTAGACAAAGATCATACTATCATCGTATTAACGAATGTAACAAGAGGTGGTTATTTGAATAAAGTAGAAATGCAGGAATTGTTGAATGAAGAATTACAAATTGGGAATTAATGATTGATAGTGTGGATATTGCGTGAAGCAATGAGCGTAAAATAAAAAAAGCGAACGATTTCTCGTTCGCTTCTAAAGTGTCGGGGAGGCAGGATTCGAACCTGCGACCCCCTGGTCCCAAACCAGGTGCGCTAACCGGACTGCGCTACACCCCGAAATACTTGTTTTGTAGAGACTACTGGATTCGAACCAGTGACCTCTGCCCTGTCAAGGCAGCGCTCTAAACCAACTGAGCTAAGCCTCCGTTGTATTTTGAAAGTACCTAAATCAATAAGTACTTTTTAAAACATGATTAGATCTATTAGAGATGCTAATCTTTCTAAACTTAAATAAAAAGTGGATAAAAAATATCCACTTTAGTAGTCGGGGAGGCAGGATTCGAACCTGCGACCCCCTGGTCCCAAACCAGGTGCGCTAACCGGACTGCGCTACACCCCGAAAATATTTAAGCTTAAAAGCGGAGAGAGCGGGATTCGAACCCGCGGTACCCATTACTGAGTACGTCAGTTTAGCAAACTGGTGGATTAAGCCACTCTCCCATCCCTCCTTTGCGTTTAAAGCGGTGCAAATATAAGGATTGTTTTTACAACTACCAAATGCTTTTGTAATCTTTTTACTCTTTTTTTGAAAAAAAGTAGGATTCCCGCTTTGAATTTGATTTTATCGTTCCTAAGTTCCTTTGAACCTTTATAGTTTCTTTTGATGACAAATAAAATGTAAACCAATTAATCTTTATAGGACGGCAGCTGAAGCAGCCGATACGTTAACTATGGAGACTTAGTTTGATCTTTTTCTCTAAGTCAGATACTGTTGCCTTAAAGGTTTGATTGGTGTCCATCATGTCTTGTACTGCTCTACATGAGTAAATGACTGTGCTGTGGTCACGACCTCCAAAGTTCTCTCCTATAGCTTTTAAAGACTTATTGGTTAAGTTCTTAGCTAAGTACATAGAAAGTTGCCTAGCGATGACGATAGAGCGTTTTCTGGTCTTTCCTTGTAGTTTGTCAACGTTGATTTCGTAATAATTGGCAACTAGTTTTTGAATAAGTTCGATTGTGATTTCTTTTGAGATTTCACTTACAAAGTTTTTGATGACTAATTTAGCTAAATCAATGTCTATGTTTCTGTTGTTTAGAGAAGATTGAGCGATTAGAGAAATTAATGCTCCTTCTAATTCTCGAATATTATTTTTAATGTTGAAAGAAATAAATTCGGCTACTTCACTTGGAATGGTTACACCTTCTTTTTGCATTTTGTTTTGAACAATTGCAATACGAGTTTCCAGATCTGGCACTTGCAAATCTGCTGTTAATCCCCATTTGAAACGAGAAGTAAGGCGTTCTGCCATACCGTCTAAGTCTCTTGGAGGACGATCAGATGTAAGAATTAATTGTTTTCCGTTTTGATGAAGTTGGTTAAAAATATGGAAAAATATTTCTTGCGTTTTTAACTTATTTGCTAAAAACTGTATATCGTCTACGATTAAAACATCAATTAACTGATAAAAATTTACAAATTCATTGACTGCATTATTTTTTAATGACTCAATGAATTGGTTGGTGAATTTATCTGACGAAACGTAAAGTACGACTTTATTTTTTTGACTTTTCACTTCGTTACCTATGGCTTGAGCTAGGTGTGTTTTCCCTAATCCTACATCACCATAAATTACTAAAGGGTTGAATGAGGTTGCTCCAGGACGTTTTGCAACGGCTAAACCAGCAGAGCGAGCGAGGCGGTTACAATCACCTTCTATATAGTTCTTGAACGTATAATTTTGATTTAATTGAGAGTCTATTTGTGGTTTTTTAATACCAGGAATAACAAAAGGGTTCTTTATTTTTGGGTTATGTAGAGAATGTGAAAGTGACTCTTTAGGTTGACTAGGGCTACTAATTGAATTGTTTAGGTTTTGATTAACACTTGCTCTTTGTGTCATCAAAATTTGATACTCAAGACGACCACCTGTCCCTAATTCTTGTCGAATGGTCATTTTTAGAATACCAACATAATGTTCTTCTAACCATTCGTAAAAGAATTTATTAGGAACTTGTATGGTTAAAACATTTTCATCTAGTCTTACGGGCTTGATTGGTTCAAACCACGTCTTATAGCTTTGCTCATTTACATTTTTGTAAATGATGCTCAAGCAATTTTTCCATACCTGTTCGTGGTTTTTCGTCATTTAATTAATAATTATTACGGTCAACAAAAAAATTGTTATTAAGTCTATATGATTTTACATTAGCCCAAAGGGATGCGAAATTGCCAAAAAAAATTGACTTTTAATATTCTAAAGAAGAATTTAATTTTTTTTGTGTTTTAAACAAGTATTTAAGTAGCTTTTATATAAAAAATAATTAGGGCGGCAGTTAAAGCAGTCGGTACGTTAGACTATTTTACCCAAGTGTTTTCACAATTGATACAATGCTTTTTTGTTGTTTGTTCAAAATAGACGTCTAAACGACCTAATACTATTCCTGCCCAACCAACTTGATGTACTGCTACGGGTTGATTTTTCCTGTTTTGTATGATTTCAGGTTTTTCTAAAAACGTGTGTGTATGTCCGCCAAGTATGATGTCAATATTTTCAGATTGTGCTGCTAAGTCATTATCATCTACTTTGTCTGTTTGGTATTTATAACCTAAATGAGAAAGACATATTATTAAATCACATTGTTCATCATTTTTTAAAATATTGGCAATTTGATTTGCTTTTTCTATTGGATTTAAATATTGAGTTTCTTTATAAAGATTCTTTGGGACAAGTCCTTTTAGTTCTATACCGATACCAAGTATGCCTATTTTTAAATCTCCTTTTTGAAAAATTTGATATGGTTTTACATCTTCTTTTAAAACAGTGTTTTTGAAATCATAATTTGAACTAATAAATTGAAAATCTGCATGTTTTAATTGTTTTTTCAACGTATCGATACCGCCGTCAAAATCATGATTACCAATAGTGACCGCATCATATTTCATTTCGGACATTAGTTTGAATTCTAACTCGCCACCAAAAAAATTAAAATAAGGTGTTCCTTGAAATATATCACCGCTGTCTAAAAGGAGTACTTGTTTTTCTTCTTTTCTTATTCGTTGAATGAGCTTTGCTCGTTTCGCTGCTCCGCCAAGTCCTTGAAAACTACCGCCGTCCATTGGGAATGGTTCTATTCTACTATGAACATCATTTGTATGAAGTATTGTTAATTTGATTAAATCATCCTTATTCGCTAAAGCCTGGATAGGAGATAGCAATGCGCTAGATGCCAGAATGGCACTTCCAAATGTTTTAACAAATCGTCTTCTATTATAATACATTTAATATTGATTATTTGGTATCTACTGATTGATTGACTGTAATGCTTGAGCAACTGAAAATTGATTGGTCGACTAAGGGTTGGTTTGAAAAACCATTATTAGTTAATATTTTAATCATGAGTTTTTAAACACATTCTAAATATTAAATTGTACTAATATATGTCGAGTTTGCATCTACCCAAAGTTACTAAAAATTTGCAGTAAGGCAATTAAATTTACACATATGGTTAAAGATTATTATCTGTATAGTTTGGATATTCTAATTTAGAAATATTCTAAGTGTTATTTTTTATACTTTTGATGTTTGAACATTGAAGATATAATAACATATTAAAAATATAAAAGATGAATCAACCTAAGGTTGCAGCTAAAGTGCCTGTTAGAATAGAATTAGAAGAAGGAAAAAAGTATGCATGGTGTTCTTGTGGTGAGTCAAGTAATCAACCATTTTGCGATGGTGCACACAAAGGAACAGGATTTTCACCGATTATGTTTAAAGTAGAAGAAAGTAAAACAGCTAGTGTTTGTCAATGCAAACAAAGCGATAGCCCAATCTTCTGTGATGGAAGCCATAGAAAGTTGTAAAGAACATTTTTAATGTGTAATCCCGGGATTTTCACCGAGGTTTCGGGACAGGCGGGACAAGTTGTCTGTGCTACTTCTTTTTACATTTAAAACCTCAAAAAATGAAAGAATTTTACAGAAGAAACTTACCACACTATCAACCTCAAAATGCGGTGTTATTTATGACAGTCCGTCTTTATGGAAGTATTCCGAAAGCGGTATTACAAATATTAAAAGAAGCAAGGGAAGTAGAGGAAAATAGGCTAAAAAAGTTAGGACTAACCAAAGAGGAACTAGAGAAAGCATTAAAGAAGGAAAGAGATTTATATTTTGGAAAATTTGATGATTTATTGGATAATACCAAGGAAGGACCACATTGGCTGAAAAATAATGAAATCGCTCAAACTTGGGCAAATGCTTTAAAATATTTCGACGGAGAACGATATACGGTTATTTGCTCTACAATTATGTCAAATCATATTCATTTCATCTTTTATAAATTAGATAGAGCATTGTCAAAAGTGATGAAAACGATGAAAGGCTTTTCGGGATATGAAGCGAATAAGCTATTGATGGATGAATCACCGAATAGGAAAAAAGGCGAATCGTTTTGGCAAGATGAAAGTTTTGATAGAAGTATTAGAAATCGAACAGAACTCGCCATCAAAATAAACTACACGCTAAATAATCCAGTCAAAATAGGTTTAGTAAAGGATTGGAAAGATTGGAAATGGAGCTACATTCATCCAGACTTCATAAAATTTGTAGAGTAGCACAAAAAATGTAGCACAGACATTCCTGTCTGTGACGCCATTGCTTGCGGTAAATG
>CAZMEH010001083.1:0-9309 GCA_964564885.1 uncultured Saprospiraceae bacterium
CGCTAATCACTTCATCGAATGCGCCAGTTTTTACTTTTGTTTGTGTTGCGGTATCTTCTGTACCTACAAACCCTTCTACTTCGTCAACCAGATCATCTAGCATTTGTCTAAGTGCTGCAACGTCGTCCGCTGATGGTAGTTGAAATTCGTATTTAATCGCCGCTAAATCATTATCTGCTTCATTGAACTGAGCAACTTCTTCTTCTGTCATGAATACCGTATTCACCTCAACAGTGCCAATAATAATGATGCCGCTAGAGTAAGATGGAGATGAACTTGATGTTGATTGCTTTGTATTCGTCACTTGAGTTTTAGAAATCGTTTTTTCTTTTGTCTGAATTTCTATTGTTTCTATTTCTTGAACTTCTTCTTTTATCTCTTCTGCCTTTTCTTCAATGACAGCAGTTAAGCTTTCTTCTGATTGGTCTTCTGCGATTTGTGTAGTAGCAGCAGTTTCTGTTCCTGTTTCGGTATTTGTACAGCTAAAAAAAAGTGTACAAATCATTAAAATGTAAATATTCTTATCATTAGTTTGAGTTAAGTATTGTTCAAAAATCAGTTGGTTCATTTTATAATTTTGAACAATACTGATTGGCGTTTCTTATACTGACTATATGTTCAAATATTATTCCTAGTGACAGGGAATACGGTAAAAAACAATAAATAATTATTTTTTAAAAATAGCTATCTCATTCTTTGAGCATTGTATTAAATAAAAGGTTTTATAATTTTTATCATCTATTCCCTCAAATAATTCATTTTACCGTATTACCTGAAATAAAACATAAAATAGTTCATAGCTTAGCCTAAATTATTTAACAGATATTACGCAGAAGTCTAAATGTAACGTTGGGATCATTAGTATCTGTATTTGAAATTTATAGAAAACTGGAACAGCAAAAAAGAATGAATGAAAGCGGATTTGACTGCTTTTTGTTTCTTTAGCCGGCACTTATTTCCTATTCTGGTAGGTTTCGGAATGACCAAGTAAAAGAAGAATGTTATTAGCTCTGCATAGTCTGAGTTATTCAAATGTTTCTTTTCTAAGAATTATCCATGAAAAATCAATTTTTTTCACAAAATTAATTTGTGACATCTAAAATCACTGATTTACTTAGTGTTACATAGATTTATGTTTCGTATAAATTCTTTTTTTTTACTATTCACATAAATAAAACTGAGCCACAAGAATCTATATTTATAGTTTCTTGCCTGATTTGTATGTAAAATGCTGTATATCAATGATTTACGTAAAACGACGTATTGTTTTTTATTATATAGAGATAATTTGATATTGTTGAAATGTCACCTCCTTGTTAAATTATAATTTAAAGCAAATCCAAACAGCATTGCTCTACTTAGTTGTGACACACTTATGACGGAAATAAAAATCCTGTATTATACATTTGTAGTAAAACAATCTAAGACTAAAAAAACAAATGAATAGTAAATTAGAGACATATCAACTACTGACCGTCACGCACAAGACAGCCAGCCTGAAAAAGGTAGGCGATTATGTTGTTAATTTACCTGAAGGCGAAAATCTAAAAAACTTCCTAATAAAATTCAAGTTAAAGTTTGGATTAGAAGAACTACTTTACATTCCTACTTGTAATAGGGTTATATTCTTATTTACAGGTGATAAAGTACAAGTGAATTCTTTATTTATCAAGGAATTTTTTCAGTACATCAATCCTAACCTCTCGTTGAGTCGCATTCACAATGAAGTGGCCTATTATTTTGGTGAATACGCTGTTAACCATATGTATGGAGTTGCATCTTCTACAGATTCTTTGGTTATCGGAGAACGTCAAATATTGAAACAAATTCGAGAATCGTACGAACAATGTGTAAAATGGAAATTTATTGGCGATCACATTAAGCTTTTAATGCGATATACTGTGACAGTGGCAAAGAGGGTTTATGCACAAACACGGATTGGTGAAAAACCAATTTCTGTTGTATCGCTTGCTATCAAGAAACTTTTAGAAGCACAAGTCAGTAAAAAAGCTAGAATCCTTTTAGTTGGTGCAGGTCAAACAAATATATTAGTTTCTAAATTCTTAAATAAATATGATTACAAAAACGTAATGGTATTTAATAGAACAGTAGAAAAAGCTAAGAAATTAGCGCAAAAGTTTACTGGAGAATACGGTGGTCTTGATGCGTTTTATGAATACAATAAAGGTTTTGACATATTAATTGTGTGCACAGGTGCAACTAGAGCTATTGTTACCAAGGATATTTATTCGACGCTAATTGGAGAAGATCAATCTGAAAAAATAATTATTGATTTAGCTAATCCGAACAATACGGCCTCTAATGTTGTTAAAGATTTCAATGTTAATTACATAGATATTGAATCGTTACAATCTTTAGCTCAGAAAAATATGGCATTTAGACAACGTGAAGTAGATAAGGCGCAGGAAATCATCATCGAAGAAATCGCTGAATATGGAAATCACTTTAAGCAACGCCAAATAGAAAAGGCAATGCGTGAAATTCCTGTTCAAATTAAAGAAGTAAAATCTCGTGCGATTAACTTAGTTTTTCGTAAAGAACTTGAGACACTTGATGATGGTACAAAAGAACTAATGGAACGCATGTTGACTTACATGGAAAAGAAATGTATCAGCATTCCAATGACTATAGCTAAGGATGTGATGTTAAAACAAGAACCAGCTTAGTTTAATTAAGAAGTAAGAATTAAGAGTATTTTGAGTTTGTAACTCAAAATTAAATATATTATCAAAAAGATAAATCAATGAATACCGTATTTCGGCTTTCATTGGTTTATCTTTTTTTATTTTTACTATGAAGTTGTTTAAAAGCCTGATAATGATTCATTTAAGGAATGGAACAATAGTTGTTATTTGTATAATGGAAATCACAATTAATATAAAATGAAATATATATATTACTTAATAATACTTACGTTATTCATCCCTATCGACTCGTTTGGTCAAGCAGATGACTTTCATATGTTTGGTTTTTCCTTTAGTGAAACAGACTATGAAACAGCAGACTTCTTCAAATTGACACCAGAAAATGGCCAACTTGAAGTGTTGTCAGTAGCGAAAGGAATTGGTTTATTTTCAAAAGGTGCTTCCATCTATGATGATTGGCGAGGCGAATACCTCATTTGGGCGCAAAATACGAAAGGCGTCAAAGGAGGATATGTTTTTAATCCAAATGACGGAAACCTTATCCGAAAAATTAAAACATCAAATCCGCCTGTCGATTTACAATACGATCATCGTCTAAGAAATGTTTATGGTTTACGATATGCGCTTCAACGAAAAGGGATTGAGATTGTAAAAATAGAAGAAGATTATGTTAAAACCGTTGCGAAAATGACGGATTTAAAACAGTTCGAAGCTGGAAATACTACATTTGACAGTAATCGTGGTCTATATATTTTTACGGCTCGTGACCAATATAATGAAAAACGATTGTATAGAGTAAACGTTCAAAATGGGAATATCCTTGATCAGCCTTTAGTGGATGAATATATTTTTGATGAATTAGAATACGACCTTCAAGACAATAAGCTTTATGGAATGGCTCGTAAATCATCGAATGTTTCGCAATACTTTTTTGTAGAAATCAACCCATTAAATGCTTACCCAACAATCATTCGTCCAATATTTGGCTTACAGTCTGTAGAATTAGGTTTATCGACCTTCAATCATAAAACGGGTGCGTATATCTTTGTAGGTGAAAATAAAAATAAAGAAACACACCTTTACCAATTAGATGTATTGTCTGGTAGTATTATATCTAAAGTTCAATTATTTGAAAAGCTTTCTGAGTTGCAAATGAATAACAGTGAGTTTGTTGCAGATCTTTATGAAGATGTCAAAATTTTCGAAGATAATAATCAAGATAAAGATGTTTATTTTAGTGAAAAAGGTGATAATGTGCTTCTTTTAGCTGAGGTAGTGGTTAAGGATAACATTCAACTTAGACCTTTGAACTCTATTGAAGATAAAAGTGTTGAAGCGGTTATTTATAATATTTATGGTCAAATCGTTCTTAGTGAACCTATTTTCCTAGATATTAAAATGAATAAACAAATCGACGCTAGGGACTTAAAATCGGGTATTTATACCATTAAAGTGAAAACAAAAAGCAAAATTTTTGCTCAAAGATTTATGAAACTATAAGGTTGTTTGCACAGCGAACAGAACAATTAAATATCGTCTGTTCGCTAATATTTGATGCTCAACAAGTTCATTAAGCAACTATAATTTCTTCTCCATTTGAATATCGCATCGAGCATAAGGAGAAGAACCTCCTACAACTTCTTCAAAACCCAACTTACGATATAAGCTAATTGCAGGCGTTAAAACTCGATTACTTTCCAAAAAAAGTGAAATTGCATTCATTTCCTTAGCTCTTTTAATGATAGCTTGACCAAGTAGCCAACCGATTTTTTTGCCCCTTGCTACTGGTTTTACACCCATTTTAGCCAATTCGTATTTCTCTTCACTCATTTTAACTAAAGCACAAACGCCAATAGGTTCTTCATCCATTAAAGCCACCAAAATAGCACCGCCTTTGTCCAAAATGTTTTCTTTTGGATGTTCTAAATATTTATAATCTTCCGCTTCCATTTTGAAATAATGGCTGATCCATTCCACATTAATATCTCTAAATACGGTTCTATATTTCTCTTCGTAATTTACAATTTTAATCATTCCTTTCAATTTTGCTTAGTGAATATTTGATAAAAATAATGCATTGCATTGGAATTATAAATATTAAAATGAGGTTGAAACCGAAGAAGCTGCTCAAGTTTCAAAAAACAAATCTAAATAGTTTCTAAAATTGTATTATTCTAAAAAATCAATTATGATACAAATACTCAAATATCCCAGAACACAACATATCGAAGGTTCTAGAAAACAAGAGGGCGATGAAGATTTAGATTCTGCGCCATTTTCAGAAATCACCAATCGTCATATTGTTATTGAAGAAAAAATGGACGGCGCAAACTCAGGTATTAGTTTTTCTGACGAAGGAGAATTGCTATTGCAAAGTCGAGGACATTATTTGAACGGTGGTGCAAGAGAGCGACATTTTGCCTTATTCAAAACTTGGGCAAGTACATTTTCTTCACAATTATATGAAGTTTTAGGAAACCGATATGTGATGTATGGAGAATGGATGTATGCGAAACACACTATTTTTTATACTGATTTGCAACATTATTTTTTAGAGTTTGATATTTATGATAAACAAGAAAACGTTTTCCTGAGTACCAATGAGCGACAATTTTTTTGGGAAGCATTGCCATTTATTATGCCTGTTAAAATCCTGTTTTCAGGAAAATTACAAAAGTTATCACAGCTCACCGACTTTGTAACGAAGTCTCATTTTATAAATGAACAACAGTACGCCATATTAAATAAGGAATGCGAACAGCGACAACTCAAAACGGAACAAATCTTTAACGAAACGGATTTATCTCAATTGATGGAAGGACTTTATATCAAAGTCGAAGCGGAGGGAATGGTCAAAGAAAGATATAAATGGGTTCGACACGGTTTCATGCAGACCGCACTCAATTCTGGTTCTCATTGGCACGATAGACCAATTATTCCCAATCAACTCGCTATTTCTATCGAACAATTATTTGAAATGTAGTTTATGTTAATGTTCAATTAGCAAAATTATAGCGCATATAAGATAAGATACGTTTATATCAACGAACGGGATGTTCTAATCTAAGTCGTATCGCAGAATTGAAAAGTTCCTAATATTTTAATCAGAACATTCACAAATAAATACTGAAATACTGGTTTTATTATAAAAAAAGTATTTTTCTAATAAAGTTTTCTATCTTTAATTCACATTCATGTTTCATATATATCCTCCAAATGCAGCAAGTTTTTACATTTTAAATAGAAGTAATAATTACTACTACACCGCTATTTATGCATCTGTAAATATAAAATCAACCTGCCATAAACTGGCAAAATATACAAATCAACACATAATTAATTCAACCAAAAGCCTTTTAAGGAATGAAAATTCATATAATTTCCTTTCCTAAATAAGGCTTACAACTATTTAATGCAAATGGCTTGGAGTACTAAAATTATTGGGACAGGCTCGTATTTACCACCGAATCGTGTAACCAATGAAGATTTTTTGCAACATTCTTTTTATAAGAAAACGGGTGAACCGATCACAAAGAATACAGAAGCAATTATTAGTAAATTAGTTGCGATTACAGAAATTGAGGAACGCCGATATGCGGCAGACGATGAAGACAACACAACTTTAGCTTATCATGCTGCGGAGTCGGCGATTAAAGATGCAGGAATTGATAGGAATACACTTGACCAAATCATTTTTGCTCACAATTTAGGAAATGTCCCGTTCGGTGATAAGCACTTGGATCTTATTCCAAATCTAGCCGCACGACTAAAAAACAGATTAGGAATCACAAACGAAAATTGTGTTGCTTATGATTTGCTTTTTGGTTGTCCAGGCTGGGTACAAGGCGTTATTCAAGGTCATATGTATTTTGCTGGAAAAGGAGCGAAGCGCATTTTAGTGATTGGTTCAGATATTCTTTCAAGGGCTATGGATGAGAATGATTTGGATTCAATGCTATTTTCTGATGGTGCTGGCGCAACGGTCTTGGAAAGACAAGACAATGAGGAAAGTGGAATCTTGTCTTTTAAAACCATTTCAAGTTGCCAAAAAGACATTGATTATATTCGTAATGGTCAACGAATTCTGAATGAAGAAGACGATTCTATTTATTGTATAAAAATGAATGGTCGTGGCGTTTATCGTTATGGATTGGAAAAAGTACCTGCTGCCATCAAAGCTTGTTTAGACGAAGCAGGATATAAAATTAGTGATGTTTCAAAGTTTTTGATTCATCAAGCGAATGGCAAGATGATAAAGCAAATGCTTAAAAAGCTATTTGAAATGGAAGGATTAGATAGTTTTCCAGAAAGCGTTTTGCCACTTTCGGTACAGTTTACAGGAAATAACTCGGTCGCTACTGTTCCAATTTTGCTTGACCTTATCAGAAGAGATGAGCAATTTAAACATGAAATTAAGAAAGGTGATATTATCGTTTTAGCTTCCGTAGGTTCAGGAATGCACGCCAATTGTATTGTTTATAAGGTTTAGATCCTAATGCTAACAATTGTCAGAAATCTAGTCTTATACTAGATTTTTGCATGAAGTAAACCTAAGACGTTTCGAAAACGTCTTAGGTTTTGCTTATTTAAAATAGAGAAAATCAGTACGATATTTATTTATAAACTCTCACATTGCAATACGTCTTTCAACGCTTCTACTCTTTCGACTAATTTATTTACATCATTATCAATGATAGTCAAATGTCCCATTTTACGAGAAGGGCGAGTCATTTTCTTTCCATAAAGATGAACATAAACGCCTGTTTCACTTAATAGTTGATCCAAGTTTCGATAATGAGCCAAACCGCTAAAACCTTCTGCACCGAGGATATTAATCATCGCCGCTGGCGTTCGAACAGCCGTATCACCTAAAGGAAAATTCAAAACACTGCGTAAATGCTGCTGAAACTGAGAAGTAACATTTGCTTCAATCGAATGATGTCCGCTATTGTGCGGTCTCGGCGCAACTTCATTCACTAGGATTTCGCCCGATTTTGTATAGAACAATTCCACCGCTAAAATACCAACCATATCAAAATCTGTAATCACTTTTTTCGCCACTTCTGTAGCTTTTTTTGCCACTTCATCAGAGATTTGAGCTGGAGAAAGTAAGTAATCTACTAGATTATATTTTGGATTGTAAACTAGCTCAACTGGCGGAAAAGCGGTTAAATCTCCATTTTCGTTGCGAGCAACAATAACAGATAATTCTTTTTCAATATCAACCAATTTTTCTAAAAGCCCTGGTTTGTCAAATGCCTTCTCTAAATCGTTTTCATTTGCAATCTTGACAACACCTTTACCGTCGTAACCTTCTGTTCCTAGCTTATTGAAGGCAGGTAAAAAGTCTTTATGTTTCTTAACCTCTTCCTTATTTTCTACTAAAATATACTCAGAAGTAGGAATATTATGTTCTTGATAAAATTTCTTTTGAAGTCGTTTGTCTTGAATAGTTCTAATCACACGAGGTTGTGGAAAAACCTTCAAGCCTTCTTTTTCAAGCTGCTCCAACGCATCTACATTGACGTTTTCAATCTCGATTGTCAACACGTCAACCGTTTTACCAAACTGATAAACCGTTTCATAATCTGTAATCGAACCAACTTCAAATACCGTTGCAGTATGGCAACAAGGTGCATTAGGATTACCATCTAAGATATGAATATCCAAATTCCAATCCGTTGCTTCTTGTATCAACATTCGTCCAAGTTGTCCGCCTCCTAGAATACCTAATTTCCTTATCATAGCTCAATTTTTTGTGCAAAAATAGTGATTTTTACTATCTTGTTCGTATTCAATTTTCAATAAATCCATGTAGAGAACACAGGAAAGCAATGAGTTTTACAACTTCACGATAAAATCATTAGAATATGAAACACATAATAAATTTAATCACCTTTCTTACGCTTACTATATTTGTTCAAGCGCAAAGTCCAACTCGATTTCAAGATGAAATTAAACATTACATAGAAGAAGATGGTTCTACTTATGAAAGTCGAGATTTAATTGTTTTTACAGGCAGTTCAAGTGTAAGGTTTTGGAAAACGGTAGACGATAATTATCCGAATCACGATATTATCAATAGAGGCTTTGGCGGTTCGATGATGAGTGATTTATATTATTATCGCCAAGAATTGATTTTGAAATATAAGCCTAAACAGGTTTTTATCTATGAAGGCGACAATGATATTGCTAATGGCAAAAGCACAAAGGAAATAATGAAGGATACAAAAATGTTAGTCAAAGCAATTAGAAAATCGTTGCCAAATACTAACATTGTGTTTATTAGCGCAAAGCCTAGCATTACTAGATGGAACTTGAAAACAGAATATGAGCGGTTTAATACTAAGTTAGAAAAATACACAAAACGTCAAAAAAACATGGAATTTGCTGACGTATGGCGCACCATGCTAGAAAAAGATGGCGCACTTGACCCAACATTATTTATAGAAGATGGACTGCATATGAATATGGCAGGTTATACTATTTGGAAAAACACACTTGAACCTTTTTTATTGAATTAATAGTAAAAGGTATTTTATTGAAAAATGAAAACATTGAACTTGTTTAAGCATGAATTTTTAAACAAGTTCATTTACTAATTTGTGCTAAAGTTCTATTTATTAGCATGAGTTCTTAAACA
>CAZMEH010001084.1:0-2840 GCA_964564885.1 uncultured Saprospiraceae bacterium
ATTGGTTTTAGTGAATTTATAATAGAAATTTGACATTAGAATATTAAAATGTAGAAATTATGACAGCTACTCATGAATTAGCAGACACATCAAAGACTTGGATTTATCAAAGCGATAGAGCATTTACTCAAGCGGAAGCAATCGAAATACAAAATCATATTAATGTATTTTGTAAGAATTGGGTGAGTCATAGTAATGAATTAAAAGCGGCTGGTCAATTAGTTCAAAATAGATTTATTGTATTAATGGTGGATGAAAGTAATGCGGGCGCTAGCGGTTGTTCAATCGACAAATCGGTTCATTTTATCAAATCAATTGGTTCAAATTATCAAATAAATATGTTCGATAGAATGAATTTTGCATATCAAATGGAAGGCGAAGTAAAAACAGCGCACCGTGAAGAGTTTGTAGAATTGTATAACAGTAATGTTATAAATGATGAAACCTTAGTATTTGATAATTTGATTTCAAATAAAGCTGCTTTTGAAAAAGAATGGATAAAACCATTAAAAGACTCATGGCATAGCAGATTGGTTTAGATTCAATGTACAATGTGCAATTAATGTACAATTGAAAAGGTATCCTAATCAAACAATTTTGTCATGAACATTATTCTTTTTTTGAATAAAGATTTGGAGGCGAATATGGCTTATAATTTCCTTAAAAAAGAATTGTCACAGCACCATGTCAAAATCTATTATTCTGAAAGTGTTGGAAGTCGAAAAACGAAGCCAAAGGATTTAGTAGAAATTGAATATTATGAAAAAGAATGTGTCTATAATAAAGTTGTTGAAGAGATAAAAGAAAAAAAATTAGAAACTGATTTTGATTTCTTTAACGATGATTTTAAATCGTTTGAGTTAACGAAGTGTACAAATGTAAACAGCGTTGCGTTCATTGAAGAAGTCAGTGCTTTTGAACCAGATCTATTTATCTCGATTCGTTTTGCTAAGATTTTCAAAGAGGAGATTATCAAAGTGCCAAAGAAAGGAATCTTAAATCTACATTCTGCTATTTTGCCCGATTATAAAGGGATTATGGGAACGCTTCATAATTTGAAAGATAATAGAAAGAAATACGGCTGCACGTTACATTATATTAGTAGTAGCGGAATTGACACAGGCGAAATAATAGCAATAGCTAAAATAAATATTCAGAAAGAAAAATCATTACTGTGGCATATCGTTAATTTGTATCCGCTTGGCGCAAAAATGATTTTGGATAGTATTCAAAAACTAAAGCATATTGATAAATTGCCTTTTAAATCGCAAAATAGGTCAGTAGGAAATTACTTCTCTGTACCAACTGAAAGTGATTTGGAACAATTAAAAGCACTTGGATTTAAAACCTTTGATGAAGCCGATTACATTGAGTTATTGAAAAAATATATTGCTCAAAATTTGGAATTTCAAGTGTCGGACGCTTTAAAAGCGTCCGACACTTAAGTTTTTAGGTTATTTATTTTCCATTAAATCCAAATCAATCCACGTCATTCCTATTTCAGGAACATCTACACCATTTATTATCTCCGTTCGTTCCATGTGAATTGCTGCGCCCAAATGTTCATAAATAGCGATTGCATTATTATTTCCAACGACGACCCAAAGTCGCATTTCGTTGATGTGTTGAGTTTTGAATAGTTTGACCGCATGATGAATCAAGGCTTTTCCAGCACCTTTTCCTCGAAATGCTTGTGAAGTATGCAAAGCGTATATTTCTCCAATATTTCCCTTATCATCAAACGGTTTAATACCAACAAATCCTAATATGTCATGATTTTCGTTTGTTGCTACAAAAACGTTATTAGTTTCATTTTTACTAAACTCAGACCATGCATTCGTTTCTTTTTCATAATCCAATTCATCCAAAAATAATTGAGGAAGCAAACCGATGTAGGTCGCTCGCCAATTATCAATTCTAATGGTTGCAATTATTGGAAAATCTTTTTTAGTTGCGGGTTTTATATTTATCACTTGTTTAATCCCTGTTCCTAAGTACGAATGAATGAAATATTGATTAAAATCGTCAAATGTGTCAAACCTTCTCTGCTACAAAAACATAAGTTGGAAAAAAATAGGAAGGTCGGTCAATGATTTCTTTGAGCTTGAAACCGTTAATAAAAAGAAAAATTTCTATTTCGTTTACAGTAAAGGTTCTTACATTAGAATGGTTTTGACCAATTTCAATGAGTTTTTGTCCTTCTTTTTTATAATAGGTAGCATCCCACAGAAAATCCATTCCATTTGCTAAATGCAATTTCCAATCACCTTTTCTAACGTAAGCTATATTATTATAGGTAGCCTTATGAGTAATTTCCTTTTCATCGGCAACCATTGGAATAAATCTATTTGCATCAATTATATCAAAACACAAAATGCCACCTTTTTGTAAATTATTAGCAATATTGTGAAAAGCCTTATTTATATCGTCGCTTGTCAACAAATAACTAATCGTTCTAGCGGTGATGATTGCACTTTCAACCGTTTTAGGTAATTTAAAATCACGCATATCCGCTTGAATAAATCTACAATGAGGAGATTTATTCTTAGCGAGATTTATCATTTCTTCACTCAAATCTAATCCTGTATAATCAAATTTGGCTTTTACGAAGTTATTCGCTAGGTTACCAGTACCACAGCCGATTTCTAGAACTTCTATTTTATCATATTGTTTTAGTAATGAAGAATAGAAGTTGTATTCTTCTGGATAGTTAATAAAAGTCTGATACATTGCTTCATAAACGGTCGCTAATTCGGTGTATAGATTGTTCATTTATTTTTTTAGTAAAAAACTATCTCTTAGAACTTGTTTAAGAACTCATACTAAAACTATTGATAAAC
>CAZMEH010001085.1:0-2795 GCA_964564885.1 uncultured Saprospiraceae bacterium
TGACATTGTTAAAGCACAGCGTTTGCTTATCCTGATGATTATCAGAATATTGTTTTAGTGAAAAAAGTTATTCAGTGTTGTATTCAATATTTAATCCTGAAACCTTATTTAACACTTAAATTGTAAAGATTTGTAACGTAATACAAGAAACATAAGCATCATATGTGACATTGATTACATTAAAAATCAATAAAAATGGATTTTTAATGACTATTTGAATATAAAATGTTACGAATTAGAAAAAATATTAATATTCAGGCAAAGGAAGTGTTGATGCTTTCCATTGATTAATAAACGTTTGAAAAACTAAAAAAATAGTAATATGAATAGTTTCTTATTAAAATACATAAAATGTTAAAACATATATAAGTAGTAATATATATACACTGTTACACTTATGGTCGTTTTTTTATTAAGCTATGCTGTGTTAATTATATTAGTTGAAGGTTTCTTGAAAATAAATAAGCAGAAATTCGCATTTCAAATACATTCAAAATATAAGCATAACAACTTGATAGTAAGTTATTTATGATATAACTTTAGCTTTATTCAGCGATTATTTTATCTATTTCCCAATAACTATCATTTAAATTTTGCGCTCAATAACCTCAAATGCAGACAGATGGTTTAATACCTTATTTATCAATTATGAAAATAACACCAAATCTAGAGGTCGAATCCAAATTCAATGAATATACAGAAGCCAGAAAGAACCAGAAAAGCTAACCAACCTACCTCGATTAATAGTGAACTTGTTTAAAAACTCACTGCTAACGAAAAGGAATTGAAGTATTGTATTTCTTTAGCTTTAACTTATCATAAAGTCAAGTATTTGCCATTATTTGGGCACTTAAAAATTATCAATCAAACCAAATGAAACCGAACCAAATTATTTTGATTATCAATACGATTATAGTGTTGACTTTATTCGGCTGCCAACCGAAGACTGGCGAAACAGCAGATATTATTTACTACAACGGAACGATTATCACGATGAATGATAGTCAGAAAGAAGTCAATTCAATTGCCATAAAAGATGGAAAAATCATCGCTATTGGTGATTGGAAAACATTAAAACAAAAACACAGCAGCGACTCTACTGAACTCAAAGACCTTGCAGGACAAACGATGTTGCCAGGATTCATTGATGGTCATAGTCATTTTACATTGGGTATGAAAATGTTAGCGCAGGCAAACCTGAATTCACCGCCTGTTGATTCTATTCGCAGTATATCGGACTTGATTAGTCGATTGAAGCAACACAAGGAGAGGTTTGGAATAAAAGCTGGCGGTTGGATCGTTGGCTGGGGCTATGATCCAGATCAACTAGAAGAAAAACGCCATCCGAACCGCAAAGAATTAACTACCGCTTTTCCAGAGAATCCTGTTTTTATTTTGCACGCTTCGTTTCATATGGCGGTTGCTAATTCAAGCGCATTAGCGATTGCAGGTATTAACGCACAAACGCTAAATCCAGTAGGTGGCGTCATTGTCAAAGAAGAAAACTCTGATGAACCGAATGGTTTATTACAAGAAACGGCGATGTATGAATTGTTTGGTTATTTACCAACTCCTACAATGGAACAATCTATGTATTTGCTGAATGCAACACAGGAATTATACGCCAGTCATGGAATTACAACGGCTCAAGATGGTTTTACAGATAGTTTGACTTATGCGATGTTAAAAGCTGCCGCAGCACAAAGTGCGTTAAAAATTGACATTGAAGCGTTGGCGAGTTTTAGAGAAGCAAAGTATTTTATTGAAAATGAAACCTTTGGTGAGAATAATAATGGCTTGCGATTGGCAGGAATGAAAGTCGTTTCTGATGGTTCGCCGCAAGGAAAAACGGCTTATTTTAGAGAACCATATAAAACAGTTGTTCCAAATTGCACGCACGAATGCCGAGGTTTTCCAACAGTTCAACCAAAGCAATTGGAAAAACTAATGGCGAGTTGTTATCAAAATAATGTTCAGCTTTATGTTCATGCAAATGGTGATGCGTCTATTGATATGCTTTTGAATACGCATGAAAAGGTAACGGATAGTTTGAAAATGCCAAATGATAAGCAAAGAACAGTCGTGATTCATTCTCAATTTGTACAGCAAGACCAGCTGGAAAGGTATAGTAAATATGATTTTGTTCCTTCCTTTTTTACGAATCATGCTTATTTCTGGGGCGATGTGCATTTGGAAAACTTAGGCGAAGAGCGTGCTAATTTCCTTAGTCCAATGAAAACAACTATGGATATGGGCATCATTTGTACCAATCATACAGATTATACGATTACGCCAATTGACCAATTATTTTTGCTTTGGACATCGGTACAACGTACTTCTCGAACCAACCAAATCATAGGAAAATCTGAGCGATTAACACCATACGAAGGTCTAAAAGCAATTACTATCAACGGTGCTTACCAACATCAAAACGACGATTTAAAAGGTTCTATCGAGGTTGGGAAGTTAGCTGATTTAGTGATTTTAGATGGTAATCCGTTGACGGTTGAGCCTGATGCGATTAAGGATTTGAAGGTTTTGGAAACGATTAAAAAAGGTGAAGTCATTTATTCAAGAAAGAGATAGTGTAAAGAAAATTGAACACAGAGACACGGAGAACACAGAGAATATTAACGCTGTAATAGGTTAACTCTGTGTCTCTGTGTTTCAAAATAAATCTTGTAATAATTAAAAAGCGAAGAACTAACGCCTTTCATCGAAAAAATCTGCATTCTATTTATAATTTGAACATATTTGGTGCTCAATCACAATCAAAAAAAGATATGGCAATACTT
>CAZMEH010001086.1:0-5471 GCA_964564885.1 uncultured Saprospiraceae bacterium
GCTACAATTATTTATTTTTCATTCCTAATCTTGCTTATCGCAATATAAATACCAACTTTAAGTAATTTACTATTTTAACAACAAAATGAAACGATACTTAAAAAATACACTCACCCTAATTTTCGGCTTAATTTGCTTTCAACTGAATGCTCAAATGAAACTGGAAATCCGATTTAGTAAAGAAGGAGGTAAATACAACAACGCCATTCGGATAGCGATGGAAAGCGAAGTCGGCTCTTCCATTCATTATACGACAAATGGTACTCGCCCAAGCCGTTCTAGCAGTAAATTCAGGTCGCCTCTTATTATTAGTAAAACAACGACACTGCAAGCGGTCGCATTTAAAAATAATAAATCAAGCCAAGTTTATACAAAAACTTATCTGATTGACGAGAATACGCCATTCATGGTGGTTGCTTTGACGGTCGAGCCCAGTATTTTAAATAATCCGCAAACAGGCTGGATGCACAAAGGACCAAATGCAGATAGTATTTATCCATTTTTGAATTCCAATTATTGGACAAGAAGAGAAGTTTCTGCTAATATTGAAATGTTTGAAACGGATGGCACTGTAGTCTTTAATGACAAGGTTGGGTTGAAGCTATTTGGTGGAATGAGTCGAACTTTTGACCAAAAATCTTTTGCTATTGCTACTCGTAATATTTATGGTACAAATCGTATTAATTATCGCATTTTTCCAGATAAAAAACAAAAAAAATACAAACACCTCGTTATTAGAAATGCAGGAAGTGATTGTGAAAAAGCACATTTTCGAGATCCATTCATGACTGATTTACTGAAAGGTATTGACATAGAAAAGCAATCCCATCGACCGATTATTTATTATATCAATGGCAAATACTGGGGCATTTACTATTTGCGGGATAAAGTCAATCGGTATTTTGTAGATTATTCGAGTGGTGTTCATCGAGATAGTATCGATTTGATTGAAAATCAAAACCATGTCAAAGCTGGAGATATTAAGCACTATAATACCATGCTTAATTATCTTAGGAAAAATGATTTAGGCGAAAAAGAACATTTTGACTATATCAATACCCAAATGGAAATTGATAACTTTTTGACCTTGCAAGTCGCACAAATCTATTTTGATAACCAAGATGCAGGTGGAAATATCAAGTTTTGGCGACCTAAAACGGCTGACGGGCGTTGGCGTTGGGTATTGTATGATACAGATTGGGGCTTTGGGCTGCAAGATGACAATGCTTATGAATTTAATACGCTTGAATTACAAACTGATCCGAACAGCATTGCTTGGCCTAATCCGCAATGGAGTACGCTGATTCTCCGAAATTTATTAGAAAATAAAGATTTTGAAAAAGCATTTGTAAATCGGTTTGCGGATTATATGAATACAGTTTTTGAACCAAATCGAGTAGAATCAAGGATTGATAGTTTTCGACAAATGCTTCTGCCAGAGATCGATAGACATATTAGCCGTTGGAATTACAATAAGTTGATGTGGAACAGGCATATTGACAGAATGCACATTTTTGCAACAGAGCGTCCGAAGTACATGACGCAGTTTTTGCAACAAAGGTTTGATATTGGCGAAACTAGAAATATAGAACTAACCATAGCCGAAGGTGGTCATGTTATGGTGAATAATCACACTAAAATTACGCATCAACTCAAAGGTAAATATTTTGAAAAAGTACCGATTACTTTAAAGGCTTTTCCAAGTTATGGTTATAATTTTTCTCATTGGGAATTGCCTAATGGTAAAAAATCAGAAGAGGAAATTATTTTTACTTTAGCTAGTAAGATGAATAAAATCACAGCTGTTTTTAAGGACTCTGATCACCCGATGGATGGTAAAGTTATTTTTAATGAAATATCTCCAAATAATAAAGAAAGTGGCGATTGGGTCGAATTGTTCAATCTTTCAGAAGAACCTATCAGCCTTAACGGTTGGATTTTTAGAGATACTCGACATAGTTTTAACTTGCCAAATGCGACTATTCCAGCAAAAGGTTACCTTGTTCTTAGTGCTGATACCGTTGCTTTCAAGTCAGCATTTCCAAAGGTTAAAAACATCATTGGAAATTTTGATTTTGGTATTAGTAAGAAAAATGAAATATTACGCATTTTTGCTAATAATGGCGCATTGATAGATAGTGTTTTCTATGATTTAAATGATATGGATTCTACTTTTACATTGAGTTTACCATTTCCGAGTATGGAAAATAGTGATGAACAAAATTGGAGTATTATCACTGGAATTGGTACACCTGCGCTACCAAACCCTGGTTATCAACAACAACTTCAAAAGATGCGTCAACATCAGTTATTTTTAATTGGTGGCGGTGTTTTGACCGTTTTAATATTAGTTGTTTTTGGACTTTGGTCTTTCAAGAAAAAGCAAAAATAAAACCCTAAAGTTTGCTGTATTTATTACCATTTAGTATTACAAAAAACCCAAAACGACTAGTAACTTTCCTAAGTAATTGGATACTAGACAGGATTGATAAAATTTGCCTTAAGGCTTCCTAGAAGGCTTTTAAATGATTACTATTAAAAAAGAGGTCAGCGCAATTAGTTTTAGCAAAAAACAATTCGTAATTACTCAGTCAAGCCTAGTGAATATATTTCCCAGTTCTTAATTAATATTACGCTCTGACGGCGTAAAGCATTGGTCGAGTTTGCATTTCGTTAGTGATGTCATTGACATTTACTCGCCAAGTCCAGTTTTTGGTGGCTAATCTACCGACATATTGAGATGGAAGTTGAATAGGTTGGTGATGATATTTTTTGCCGTCGAGGTGAAGAAAACGTTTTTTGAATTTTATCTGATTTCGATTGATGGGTAAATCTACCTTGCCTTCTAGTTTAGTTGCCGCTTCTTTTGTTACCCATGCTTCGATTAATTTTTTAATAGGCTGTGGAGATTTTGAAATTCTCATCCATTCTTCCGCTTCAAAATAACCTTCATATTCTGTCCAGCTAACAGGTCGCATCTGTTCAATATCAATACCGACAGGCTGGTTATCGGAACTAGCTACCATTATGATGCCTTTTTCGTAAGCAAAACTAAAATGAATATTATTTTCAAAATAAGGTTTTCCTGCTGTAGTGTATCGCATCGTTGGAATATCCTCTGCGGAATAACCCATTGATGTCAAACGCCTATATAGTAAAATACGTCCGAGGGAAGTTTGAACTGATTTACTATAATCTTGCGAATCAACTCTTTGCAGCCAACTAGATGGAAGCAAATGCTCTGCCCAATGAGCAATAGCAAGCATTTCATCATTAGCTTTATAAGTAATGAAGTCAATATTTATCATAGTCGTTGAAATTTAAGACCGCAGTGTTAATAATAAGAGGTTATCTAGTGTAATCGTTTTATTCAGCTCATTTTATAATTCAAATTTGGTAAATGTCGTCCAGCAATCAAAACTTGAACCTTGTTACAAAACGATTTTTTGTCAATTTGTGACACATAAAAACAAATAACATGTTTTCACATCTCTTGAAACTAAAGAAATAGTTATTAATTTAAAATGCCAATCAAATCATATTTAATAGAAAAATTGATAAAAAGACACCATTCATTGATAAAAAAAGACTGTTCATTGAATCAAAGCTCTTTTATTCGTGACATTAGAATTTAACCATTTTTAACGTTTGTTTAACTATTACAACACCATCTATTAGCCGCTATTTTAAAATAATTTTGCCGAATTCCAATTTTTGTCTTTTCAGTTCCATTATATAAATAGGTTTTAAATGAGCAATTTCTTCTAGTTTTTGTGGTCTACGCCAAGCAAATATTTTAAAAATCAGCGCATTAGAAAAGCAAAACCCAATTCATTGAACATTCTATATTCCTAATTGTACATTAAATATTACAATTCCATATTACGTTCCCAATGGTTTTGCTCCTTAATATCTCGAAGGATACTTGTATAATTAATATAACGCAATTCGCTAATCTCACCCGTTTCAACTGCTGCTTTTACAGCGCAATTAGGTTCTTGAACATGCATGCAATTAGAATATTTACAACCACTCGAATGCTTAAATATTTCTCTAAAGTAATGAGAAACATTAGCAGGTTCCATGTTTATAAATGAAAGCATTTTGATACCAGGCGTGTCAATAATATGACCTCCAAAGCTAAGCGGATGCATTTCTGCGAAGGTCGTTGTGTGTTGTCCTTTACCCGAAAAGTTGGAAATTTCTTGTGTATAAATATCTAGCTGAGGTTGTAAACTATTGATAACGGTAGATTTTCCAACGCCAGAATGACCGCCAACTAATGTGATTTTATCTTTTAAAAGAGATTTAAGTTCTTCCAATCCTTCACCATTGACAGCAGAGGTTAAAACAACCGTATAGCCAATTTCTTCATAAAGTTCTTTGAGATATTCAAAAACATTCATATCTCCTTCTTCATAAAGGTCAGATTTATTGAAAATAATAATCGCAGGAAGGTCAAAAGGTTCTGTCATCAACAAAAAACGGTCAATGAAACCTTGTTTTAGATTTGGTTCTCGAATGGTAGAAAACAATAAAGCTTGATCAACATTAGAAGCAATCAAGTGAAGGTGATGCGCACGCCTCGGAGATTCCCGAACAATGTAATTAGTTCTTGGCAATATTTTTTTTATCATTCCAGAGTTTTCCAACTCATTCTCAATATAAAAATCAACATCATCGCCAACCGCAACAGGATTTGTTACTCGCAAGCCATTCAGTTTGAATTTCCCTTTGATCCGGCATTTGAATATTTCACCACCTTCTGCCTCTACATTATACCAAAGTCCTGTTGATTTTACTACTTTTCCTCTCTTCACTAATCTTCTTTTGTAATTTTTTTTTAGAACATAGAACAGAGATGAGAGAACAGAGATTCCAATTTTATTGTATAAAAAGGTCTGTTTTCTTGTCTTTACCCTTTGCGCTAGCAATAAATCTTTATTGTTAAAACTGTCTGCTCAAACGCCGTTTTTCAAATGAAAGTTCAAATATATAAAACCTTTAAGAGATAAGTAAGATTAAATAAATTGAAAGATTGAGTAAATAAATTTTAGTTATTCCTTATCAATTGTCAATTACCAATTATTCGGTCAAGCTGCAGGAGATAACTTGTACATTAAAAATTTTATAACAATCTTTGTAAATAAGACTAATCAACCAAAATCAATAATTAAAATTATGATAGAGAATTTATTTAGTGTAAAAGGGAAAGTTGCTTTAATCACAGGTGGAGCAAAAGGTTTAGGAGCAATGATGACTCAAGCTCTAGTCGAAGCAGGTGCAAAAGTTTATATTAGTTCTCGTTCTGTATCAGCTTGTGCCGCATTTGCAGAAGAAATGAGCAAAATCGGAGAATGTATTGCTTTACCTATGGATTTGGCTAGTGTTGAAAATTGCAAAAAACTAGCTGCACAATTAGGAGAAAAAGAAGAGAAATTAGATATTCTGATTAATAATTCTGGTGTTAG
>CAZMEH010001087.1:0-6970 GCA_964564885.1 uncultured Saprospiraceae bacterium
GCTCTTTGAAAAATACCGTGGAAGTTTCAGAAATCGGCAGACGGCGAACGGTTGACGGCAGACGGCAAGGCGTTTTTTTCTACGAAAAATATTTTATCACGGGATTTTTCAAAGAACCACATAAATCAATAGGACGAAAATTAGGTAAATTTTTCAAAACCTCATTTCCGTAAAGACACAATGATTGCGTTTGAATAACCATTGCTAAACGAGGATTTTTCAAATAAAATTCACTTTCAAAACTTGCCGCATTCATTTCAATCCCATTTACAAAAGGAAACTCAATTTGAATACTTTGTTGAGTTTGAACTTGCTCACCAATACTTTTCCATCAAATAAAATCATCGGAACGAATCAAAGCAAAAGTATCAATATCAGAAACATAAGAAACTGCTAAACCACGAGAAACGGAGCCACGAATATAAATGCTGTGTAACTTTTCCTTATAGTATTCGTGGTATTGTTGGACAATGACCTGAACTGGCTCGTTCCATATAGGTTGGATGTTTTTTATTCTTAGGTCATTGGTAATAAATCCGTTCTTATTCATCGAAAGAAATGCTCCAATTGATAGTATATTCATTTATTACAGATTATTAACTATTTTACGAACTTGTTTCATTACTTCTCATAAGTTTTCAATAAGTTCCACATTTAAATTATATGAAGACAATAAAACACTGCGTACTTTTTTTATTATTAATGACTATCCTGCCTAGCCTAAGTCAAGGACAAATTAAGCAGAAATGGAATAATTACAAAGATAAAAGGCAAGTTAAAAAGTCTGAACAAACCTCTTATCTGGTTTTAGAAACAGGAGTAACTTACAGCAATAATCAAGATTTGAGCACTTCAAACCAAATCTATAACGGTGCTGGTCTTGGCTTGTCAATAGGAAAATTCAAAGAATCACCTAAAGTGATTAAAGACTCTGAGACAATTGGAGTGGTCAATAATTTTATTAGTTCACAAGGAGGTGTTTCAGGTTTTGATTGGACCGTAACTTCTAATTATGGACATTTATTTATTCTCAATAGGGAAGCAGAGCAAAATTGGCGAGTGGCTGTTGGCCCAAAAGTCGATGCTTTAGGACAAGTCAGATTAATTCCGAGTTTGAGTAATAGTAGTATTCATTGGGATGCTATGTTTTCGTTAGGTGCTGCTGCTCGTGTTGACAGAACCATTCGCTTGCCGCTTATCAAGAAAGAGGTGAGTTTTTATGGTGAAGCGCACTTGCCTTTAGTTGGCTATCTCAATCGACCAAGTTATGCTATTCCAGGTTGGGAAATAGAACACACTTTTGGTTTTATTGGTCGAATGAATCGCCTTGAAACAGAATTTGGTCTTATTATGCCAATCCGAAAAAACAATCCAAACTTATTCCGTATTTCTTACAATTGGGATGTGTTTAACTATCGTGATAATGATATTTATAAAGTTACCACAGGTCATCATGCCTTAAGTTTTGCACTTTTAGTTAATCTTCGATAACTTGATTTAACTACATAAGAATAGAGAACACGTAGAAAAAAATTAACTCTAGAATGTGATGAGAGAACCAGTAATTGTTTACTTTATATCTCTGCTCTCACTTCTCTCCTCTCTGTTCTTTTAAAACAATTCAAATGAAAAATATCATTAAACATATTATTGCTTTTAGTTTTATAATTGGTTTTTCGAGCTGTGAAATGCTCTTTATGGAATCCAATCCTTCGACTTTGCCAACAGCTGTTTTTGAAGAGGCTTGGACATTTGTAGACCGAGAATATTCTTTTTTTGAATTTAAAGGAATTGATTGGGATTCGATACATGACGTTTATCGTCCACTGGTGAACGATAATTTGGATGACGAAGAATTATTTGATGTCATTGCAGACATGTTATATGAACTCCGGGATGGTCATGTCAATCTGAGAGCTTCATTTGATAGAAGCCGAAATTGGACTTGGTTTTTAGATGAACCTAAAAACTTTAGTTATGACTTGCTAGAACGTGAATATTGGAAAGAAGAACAGCAATTTGTCGGTTCATTTGTCGTCCACGATTTTGGCGATGTGGGCTATATGCGTTATAGTAGTTTTTCTGATAATGCTTCAAATGCTGCGTTGGATTATATTTTAACAAAATTCAAAGACTACGATGGTTTGATAATAGATGTTAGAAATAACGGTGGTGGCGCAATTTCTAATATTGCAACAATTGCTAGCCGATTTACTGATGTGGAAATAGTAGGAGCAAGGTCGCAATATCGTAACGGACCAAATCAGGATGATTTTTCAGCATTAGATGATTTGATGTTAACGCCTTACGACAATGGTATTGACGATGAAGAATCGGTTCGATTTACAAAACCTGTTATGCTACTAACGAATCGTTCTTGTTATAGCGCAACGACATTTTTTGCAACTTATATGCGCAATTTACCAAACGTAACGACAGTTGGCGATTGGACAGGCGGCGGCGGTGGCGCACCTGCATTTACTGAATTGGCAAATGGTTGGAACTTGCGAGCTTCAAATACGGTTTTGTTAACACCTGATGGTTTCAATGTAGAACATGGCGTCCCTGTTGACGTTGCTGTCGATATGGACGAAACGGATGTTGACAACGGAATGGATACTATTTTGGAGAAAGCCTTGGAATTGATACGCAATTAAGACAAAAATAACGAGCTAGGTATCGGATATTTCAAAGGTATCCGATACCTAAATATTTTGTCGGGTGTCAAATTTAATACACAAATGTACCTTCAAAAATGGCTTCATTTCCTCGTCTATCCGCTACCACTAACTTCAGTTGATGTTCGCCACGAGTGATTTTACCATCAAACTTATGATAAATTTTCTTTGATTTTTTATCATATTCAATCAAAATCCATTCACCATCAACCCAAGCGTTATAAGATTGAATACCTGACAGATTATCTTTTATTTTGAACGTAAATTGAGATTGTCCGCTCATGCTAGACTTAAAACTAACATTCGTAATCGTCGGTTGCAACGTATCAATCATCACGCAATAACTACCAAATGAACGAGTTTTTGCAGTAACAAATTCACCTTCCCATTCGGAATCATAGCCCGTTTCTGTGCCAGTTCCTTCACACCTAGCGATCAATGCTTTACTTTTTAATGCTGCTGGAATATTCTTTTCTGGTTTGATTTTTATTTCAAAATCTTCATGAACAGGAATGTATTTATCATGAACGTGGTGAACGCCAGAATATGAATTCTTAGATTTATTGGTTGTATAATTATAAGATAGGTAAACATCTTCGTAGAAAGAATTTTCTGGAAAATAAAGCTCCATATTACTCAATTTAACAATACTTTTTTCTTGAAAAGGCAGTATATAATTGAAGTTTTTAAATACAGGTGGCGGCGCAGTTCCTTCTTTTTTAAGATTAAAATTCAAGGTCGATTTATTGCCAGAAATATCAGTAATTTCAAACTTAATAGCAGACGTTTCACCTTCTCGAATGTCTAAAACACCTCGATTGACTGCTTTTTTGTAAGCGGTCGAATTCTTATTTCCTGCTAATAAATAGCAACGATTGATATAACTTTTCTTTTTCTTAAAATCTCGATAATCAACATGCGCATTCAAATAATACCATTCATCAAAAGAAAATTCCTCTGCATCAAAATGAAATTTCAATTCCTCATCTTGAAACATTTTAATACTATAAGGCCCATTCCAGTTTGTCACGCCAGTCATAAAATCAAAAGACTTAATCCCTAAACCAATTCTTCCAGACTGAACATTTATCGTTGATGGTGTAATATTATAATTTCCATTTTTACCTTTTATATCATAAACCTTATCATGAGTCGTTTCGTGTTTATGATTCAAATAATAAACTTTCAACTGATTCATGCGAGGCGGCAAATCATCTTTAACGGTCAATCCAAAAAGCAATGGATTTAAGGCATTTTCAGTTTTTGTATTTCTAATTTCAAAATGCAAATGAGGACCGCCAGAACTTCCTGCGTTTCCCAGTTTTCCAATAATTTGACTTTTATAGATAGGAAATAAGTCAGGAGAAAGGTTTTCCAAATTCAAAGAGAACGTTTTATCTTGATATTGAAGCTCTTTAATGTAAGCACTTATTTTATCATTAAACGATTTCAAATGCCCGTAAACCGTTGTATAACCATTTGGATGTTGAATATAAATCCCATTTCCATAACCTCTAGGCGCAACCACAATCCGAGTAATAAAACCTTCGGCAGCCGCATAAATTGGTTCTGCGACACTTCGTTTTTGCGGTTTAATATCGATTCCCATATGAAAATGGTTCGAGCGCAATTCACCACAAGAACCCGATAATTTAATCGCTCCATTCACAGGCGAACGGAAATAGTCTTTCGGATAATCTTTCTCAGATGATTGATACGAAAGTGAAATAAGCGCAAATAAAGTGATTAAAACGATGTTCTTTATATTCATTTAATAAATAGTAGGCAGTATTTAAGTAGCAGTAGGCAGACATATAAAATATTGTAAAACAATGCTTCAAACTAAAATTATTGCCGCAATATTTAACTTAGCCTACTCAACAAAAAAGATGAATAAATTCGGTTGAAATCATGGAAATTTCCAATTCAAGCCCGATTTTTCAAAGATAATGAAAACTGTTCTGTTCTTTTATTTAAATTTGCAGGAAATTGGGAAGAGGTGTCAGGTGTCACTTCATTCAACAAAAAGAAAATGACAGTAAAAGAAATCGCAATAGCTGCCGTTGCATTTTTCCTCGGTGGACTTTCACATAGTTTTATCATACATTACCTCCTGCCACATGCGCATCGAGTGTATGCTTGGATATTCGCTTTGCGCAATCACAAAAAATACGGGATTCCAACTAAAACTGATTTAGTAATCGACAAAGATGGATTTAGTTTGGGTTACGATTTTGATTATCGAGGAGCGGTTTGGGTTTCTTATATTTTAACAAAAGGTTCAGTCGGAATTGATGTCGCTAGGAGCGAAGGCTTCTTTTCTGAACCAAATGTTCCAGAGCGTTTCCGTAAAAAGCCAGAAGATTTCACCAATTCGGGTTTTGACAAAGGACACCTTGCGCCGAGTGCTGCGATTGACTTCACGGAGAAAAGTAATTTAGAAACCTTCTCAATGGCGAATGTTGCGCCACAAGATCCAAAGCTAAACCGTCAAGGATGGAGTAAATTGGAAGCCTTAGTACGTGAATGGACTTATACTTTAGGTAAATTAGTGGTTTGCACGGGTACTATTTATTCTGCAAGACCTAAGAAAATGAATGGCGTTCCAATTCCAAGTCATTTTTATAAAGTGATTTATTCGTTCAAATATCGTCAATACATTGGTTTTGTTATGCCAAACTCGCCTGTGAAAGCTAGAGAGATTTGGAATCACGCCAAAACAATCAAAGAAGTAGAAAAAGCAACAGGTTATAAATTCTTTGCTAAAATCAAAGATGGCAGTAAAAGTAAAATAGATGTTCAGTTTTGGGAACAAGCGCATTTGTAAAAGAAGATAGACGGTTGATTTGCCAAATCTTCAAGATTTCGCAAATCTCTACTGCGCTAAACTTTTAGAAAATGATTAGCGTTTCTAATCAATAACTATTACTTTTGTAATAACACCAGTTCTACATGTAGAATGTTTTACTAGCAATTGAACATCGTACATTAAAATTCTCGCTCTTGTAGCTCAATTGGATAGAGTGTCAGCTTCCGACGCTGAAGGTTGAAGGTTCGAATCCTTTCAGGGGCACTTTTATAAATCGTAATTAGTTGATTTTTTCAACTGGTTGCGATTTTTTTTGTTTTATCTGGAAACGTTTACTATTCTTGAGCTAACAACTATAAACACATTATTTTCATACTTATAAATTCTAAAAACATGAATCAATTAAGTTTTAAGCAATCATTAATAATTGTTGTCATCTTAACCATAGGAGTTGGTGTCTATAACGCTTCTACTACAAGCGATGAAGCAGAAATACCTAAACAATTAGAGGACGCCGTATTTTTTAATAAACTAGATTTTGATATTGCGACTGAAACTAAAAAACGCCTCAGAAAATATCAATACAGTGATCCTATTTTGAATATTGGATTTAGTAAAGCTTTAGAACAAGTAACTGTTCATCAAGAAAAATTTACACAACGTAAAGGTTTATACAATTGGTAAACTTTTTATCTTACAAAGCGATTTAATGAAAAGGATACCATTTATTTAAAATGGCATCCTTTTTGTAATTTCTGATAATAGTTTATAATTTAAACTTGTTTTGGCAATATTTAGAAATGGTATATGGCGATTTGAAAGACTTGAAACCAAGGTAATAAAGATGCTTTTAAAAATCTCGTGATAAAATATTTTTCGTAGAAAAAACGCTTTGCGGTGTGTCGTCAGTCTATTTTTCAAACTTCCACGGAGTTTTTCAAAGAACTGCAATAAATTCACCAAAACGGTTTTCTAATTTTTAAATTACTTGTTTTTTTAGAATGCAAAAACTTCTAAATTTTTTATTATCTATTTTTAAAATAGGCAATAAAAAACCGCTTCTTATATCCGCAATTTTATCAATTTTAAATACTTGATTTTTAATTATTTATGAAAAATTATTTAAAAATAAAATTGAAAAAATAGTACTAATTCAATATTTTTATTTACTTTCAGTTGACAATTACTAATTTGCTAAATAAAATTTTATTCTTCGAACCTAAATTAAAAATAATATGAAAAAGCTTACAATTACGCTTATCGTTGCATTAATCTTTTGTGTACAATTTGCTAATGCGCAAGTAAACACAAGTTCTGCAAAATCTGCTGCAACTGCTGCATCAAGTAGTTTTGACGCTGTAGCTACTGCTATTCAGGGTTTAAAAGAAAAGGCTGTTGCTGAATTTTCAACAGAACAAGCTGTTATTGATTTAGAAAAAACAAGACTTGTAGGAGTTAGAGCAAGTATCGAAAAGGATAATGC
>CAZMEH010001088.1:0-3983 GCA_964564885.1 uncultured Saprospiraceae bacterium
ATGACGACCACCTTCATCTTTTGATAAAACATAGACCTCACATTTGAAATGAGAGTGTGGAGTTACGGAACCTGGTTTACAGATTACCATACCACGCTTGATAGCTTCCTTTTCAATACCACGTAGTAAAATACCAGCGTTGTCACCGGCCTCACCACGAGTTAAGATTTTACGAAACATCTCAACACCAGTAACAGTTGAAGTTAATTTCTTCTCGTCGTCACCGTCTTTCATCATACCGATGATTTCAACTGGATTACCAGTATTAATCACACCACGCTCAATACGACCTGTTGCAACTGTACCACGACCTGTGATAGAGAATACATCCTCGATTGGCATTAAGAAAGGCTTGTCGATAAGACGTTCTGGTTGCTCGATATTTTTATCAACAGCTTCCATCAAGTCTCTGATTTGCTGAATACCTGCCTCATCATCTTGAAGAGCTAGTAACGCAGAACCTGAAACAATTGCACAATCTGTAAACTCATATGCTTCTAAAAGTTCTTCAACTTCCATTTCCACTAACTCAAGCATTTCCTCATCATCAACTAAGTCTACCTTATTGATGAAAACGACAATGTTAGGTACACCTACCTGACGAGCTAATAATACGTGTTCACGAGTCTGTGGCATTGGACCATCAGTACCTGCAACAACAAGAATAGCACCATCCATTTGAGCCGCACCAGTTACCATGTTCTTCACATAATCCGCGTGACCTGGACAGTCAACGTGTGCATAGTGACGAGTTAATGTTTCGTACTCAACGTGTGCTGTATTAATTGTAATACCACGTTCTTTTTCCTCAGGTGCATTATCGATAGAATCGTAATCCTTTTGTTCCGCAAGACCGTCCTTCGCTAGAACATGAGTAATGGCAGCTGTCAAGGTTGTTTTACCATGATCAACGTGTCCAATTGTACCAATATTGAGGTGTGGTTTACTTCTGTCAAAAGTTTCCTTTGCCATCGGTTATCGATATTTAAAAGATGTGAAAAAATAATTCTTAAAAATACAACATATAATTATTCGAGCCAATGACGGGAATTGAACCCGTGACCTCTTCCTTACCAAGGAAACGCTCTACCCCTGAGCTACATCGGCAGCGGTTTTATTTGCTGCGTCATTATATTTAAAGCATTTTAGTATCCTTGTGATACTAAAAAAGAGGAAAAAATCCTCTTCTTTTGAGCGGGCGATGAGACTCGAACCCACGACCCTCAGCTTGGAAGGCTGATGCTCTACCAACTGAGCTACGCCCGCATCTAATGCTTGCATAAATTCTATCCCTAGAATTTATTAATATGTGGGGATGATAGGAATCGAACCTATTCAGACATAATCACCAGATTTACAGTCTGGCCCGGCTCTCCAACTCCGGCGCATCCCCAAATTTGTTATTGAATTAACAAACCTATATTTTAAAACAAAATTACCTACACATAAAAATATATGTAGGTAATAAAGAATGGAGCCGAAAGAGGGACTCAAACCCCCGACCTGCTGATTACAAATCAGCTGCTCTAATCAGCTGAGCTATTCCGGCTTCTTATATTGTTTTCCACTTACTTTTAAGTGAGTGCAAATTTAGAACTTTTGATTTGAAACTAAAACTTCTATTTAATTTCTCGTCTCCTTCCTTAAAAGTGCGGTGCAAAGGTAAAATAAGATTCTTAATTATCCTAATGCTTTTTTAAAAAAAACATGTTTTTAATAAGAAAACTAGGCTCACGGTCTAAATAACCACGAGCCTAGTTTAAAAACTTCTTTGCTATTATAAGCAATAGCCTTTTTTTTTACTATTATTCCATCAAAACACAATATAGTTTTTTGCATTACTGCATTTTGACGAAATTTAATTTAAACTTACTTCAGCTTTATTTTTTTTTAATTTATCTCCGTTTTGATTGATTTTTTTCTTTGTATCTCAAAAGTTGTTTCCTAAGTGCTTCGATGACGTCATCCAATGCTACTTCAAATTTTTTGCTTGAAACTTTAGCTATTAGCTGATCGTTAGGAACAGAAAGCTTAACTTCTACTAGTTTGTCTTGTATTTGTCCTGTATTTTCTAGTCTCAGTGTTACCGTAGCTCTAATGATTTGATCGAAATATAATTCTAATTTTTGTAATCTTTCTTCAATTAATAATAAAAGACTATCGTCGGCTTTGAAATGGACAGATTGCGTTTGTATTTTCATACATTAATTTTTTTATTAATTTCAATTAGTAATATTCTAGGAATACACTATAAGTGAAATTCTTTTTAGTTATAAAATACTCTGTATTAAGTAATGGTAAAATAATAACTCTACCATTTGGACGGTATCCTTTTTTCAAAGAAAAAATTGAGAGAAGAATAAGGTCGTCTAAATGATGAATTTATTTTTTCGCCGTTACTAAATTTGATAAATTACGCCTTTGGATGTGCTTGCTTATAGATTTCTTTAAGCTTTTCTAATGAATTGTGAGTATATACTTGTGTTGACGCTAAACTTGTATGCCCGAGCAATTCTTGTATTGCACGTAGGTCTGCTCCGTTTGCTAGTAGGTGCGTTGCAAAGGAATGTCGAAGTGTGTGTGGACTTTTCTTTGAAACGGTTGTTATTTGTGCTAAATACTTCTTTACTGTATTATAAACAGCTTTAGGGTATAATTGCTTGCCTTTTTGAGTTAGAAATAAATAAGGGCTTGAGTGTCCAAAACATTCATTTCTTTCCTTTGTATAATTTTCTATGTCTAAAGCAAGTTTTTGACTAACTGGGACTATTCTTTCTTTATTTCCTTTTCCTATTATATTGATTTGTAATTTCTCCAAATTGACTTGTTTTAAGGTTAAATTAATGAGTTCCGATCGTCGCATTCCTGTTGAATAAAGTATATCTAATATTAGCTTTTCTTGTCTTCCTTTGAAGTCTTCACTAAATTTTATTTCGTTGAATAAAATTGACAATTGTGTTTCATTAATATATGATGGTTTATGTTTGACGATTTTAGGTAGTGGTATTTCTTGTATTGGGTTTTGAATAATTGTTCCCTTTTCTTGTAAATGTTTGAAATAAGCTTTTATCGTTGATATTTTCCTATGTATGGAAGACGGTTCTAAGCTCTCTTCTATTAATTCTACAATCCAAGCCCTGACATATGTCCGCTCAACTTCTTTTGCTTCTTCTATTTCGTATTGATTGAAAAGGAATTTTGAGAATTGCTCTAAGTCATTTGTATAAGCGGTGATGGTATGCGTAGCGTATCTTTTTTCATAGCGTATAAAATTTAAGAATGAAGTAATGTCCATATAGTATTTTGATGGTGTTTATCTTTCGATGTTTGGTTATTCATTCTACTCTAAAGCTAAACAATTTATGTTAAAATGTCAAGTTTTTGTTGTTTTTAAATTTATAAAAAAAGCAGGTTAAGGAATAATTAAAATTACTTCTCCACCTACTTCTCTGTATTTTTTTTGGCGACCAAAGCAGCCTTTACATTAATTTAAAAAGCCTTTATCATATTTATTTAAAACAATTTCTAAAAGTTCTATAAACGCTTTGTCTGTTCCACCTGCTACTCTCCTACTCCAAAACCCTGGTGCTGTAACCGACTCGTACCAGTCGTATCCAGCTTTTGTTTCTTGATCTGCATATGCTCGAAATTCTTCTTGGCTGTAAGAACCACCGAATTCATATTCATTCTTATCTAAGCCTTTAGCGTGTTCATAGGCTCTATGATATGTTCTTGACATGCTTTTTAACTCTCCATCGTAAAAGCTTTGTGCTAACTTATTAAATGCTTCTCGTTTCATTGCTGTAAGCAACACGTTCTTTACTTTTCTTAGAAACGCTGGATTATAACGTCCAAAATCAGTAGAATTAAAATCTATACCATCTTTATGCGGTCCTGATGCGTACACTGGAACGCCTGCTACCTTTTCTAACATTTGAATGTTGACATATTTCTTTAAAATAAAGTATTTATAGCGTATGCCA
>CAZMEH010001089.1:0-1733 GCA_964564885.1 uncultured Saprospiraceae bacterium
ATTTTTGTGAATAAAGACTACTAAGATACGGTAAAAGAATAAGTTTACATTATTCAACCAATTTATCTTTGCTATAATAGTGTTTATTCAAATCTAAAAAATCCTATTTTAGGGAAAAATAGTTTTTTCAGTTGAAGACAAGTCATTCAAAATATAAGATTATTTGAAGTCTGTTTAGAAGAGGTGCAAAACTATAAAAAACGCCATTGATTGATTAATCAATGGCGTTTTTTATAGTTTTTTTAAATAGCAATACTGAACTTATTTAAAGGTAGAAACTTAAATTTTATAATAAGTTCATCCCGTTGAAAGTATCCATTACTTTGCTAACATGAGCAGCTGAATCGTTTAATAATGCCATTTCATCAGCATTCAATTTCAATTCAAGAATTTCTTCGATACCGTTCTTTCCTAATTTAACAGGAACGCCTAAGAACATATCATTGATGCCATATTGACCAGTCAATAATGAGCAACAAGGGAAAATGCGGTTTTCGTCACGAAGAATTGCGCCACACATTTGAGCAGCAGCAGCACCCGGTGCATACCATGCAGAAGTTCCCATCAGTCCGACTAATTCACCACCGCCTTTTTTAGTACGTTGAATGATTGCATCTAAACGTTCTTTAGAAACTAGTTCTGTGATTGGGATACCAGCACAAGTCGTATAGCGAGGAAGAGGAACCATTGTGTCTCCGTGACCTCCCATCAATACTGCTTGAAGATCTTTAGGTGAAACACCTAATTCCATTGACAAAAACGCTCTGTATCTAGCCGTATCAAGAATACCAGCCATACCAAATACACGAGAAGAGTCTAAACCTGACGCCTTATGAGCAGCATAAGTCATTACATCTAAAGGATTAGAAACTACAATAATGATTGGGTTTGGAGTATGTTCCATGATAGAACGAGTAACAGAAGTAACGATTTTTGCATTAGTTGAAATCAAATCATCACGACTCATACCAGGTCTACGAGGAATACCAGCAGTGATTACCACGATATCAGAACCCGCAGTATCAGCATAATCGCTAGTACCTGTTAGTCTAGTACTATAATAATCAATTGGTGCTTGTTGAAGCATATCCAATGCCTTACCCTTAGCCATGTCAGCTTTCAAATCTACTAAAACAACTTCTTTAGCGATATCTTGGTGTGCTAAAACATTTGCACAAGTTGCGCCAACGTTACCTGCACCTACAACAGTTACTTTACTCATCTAAGGAAATATTTATTATTTGAAGAATTTTATATTTATCATATACTAAATCAATAGTTTTTATTTGCAAAATAATTGTAACCATAAAATACAAGTTTTATTTTTAGATGAGGCATTTCTGAGCCTGCCTATAGTGCCTTGGCAGGCAGGAAAAATAGCAAAGCTATCTATCGAAAACTAACGAAACCTAAAACTAAAGATTGATTTTGTAGGCAACAAAATTTACAAACAAAGACTAATCAGGTATGAACTACAATAATAATTAATTGTTATAGAAATCATACATCAAGCTTAATATTAAGATTTAGTAAATTTTGCTGCAAATATAATGAATTTTTGGAAGCCTATTATTGTTAATGGTCAACAATTTGACGTTTATCAGACAACGAAGCACACTATTTTTTTTCTAAATTTGCGAGTACACCCAAAGAATGTTTGTTTTAATATTAAAAACGATATAAATAGTTTAGTTAACTGAGTTTATACACTACATCAATTATCAATAATTTAA
>CAZMEH010001090.1:0-1738 GCA_964564885.1 uncultured Saprospiraceae bacterium
ACCGAGACTAAACTCTTCAAAACGAAGCTTACTTCTAAAAGTAGGTTTTATCTTTTTAGACGGACGAGACAAGTCAACCATATCAATATGGTCAAGGTTATTTAAATTTTGAAAATAATTAACTTCTTGAATTCGTTTGTTTTCTAATTTATTTAAAATATTTGCATGTAACAATTCTTCTTCAATGGCTACATCATTTTCAGTAACACCTTCATTGATACTATTATATGTATCATTTTCAGTTGTTACATTTTCACTACTCAAGAGATTTTTTTTATTTAAATCATCATTGCCATTAGATGTTTGATTTGCAAACACTTGAACGCTGTCGATTGGAGCAGCGTCAAAATTGTTTGCAATATTCAAATTAGAAAAATTAGGGTTATAAAAACTGTTTGTGAAAAAATGGCTGTTTGTTGGAGTTATAAAACTGCTTTTGAGAGATTTAGGGTTATAAGAGCCTGAAAGTCTACTGTTTGAATTTGAGGTTACAAGAAAATTAGACTTTAATAAATAACTGTTCTCTGGAGTTACAAAACGGTTGTTTGTGTGTGATAAACCGCTGTTTTTTACATACTGTTCTAAATAATTTTTAATAGCTTCTTTTGTAATTCTACGTTCTGTTATTTGGTAAATAGTATCAACTCTATGAATGATTATTGGTTTTGAAACCTCTCTTTGAATGACAACATTCGGATGATTTTGTATATAGTTGATTTCTCGTTGAAGACAAATGTTCCAACTCAAAAGGCCTAACATTCCTATAGCAATAGGCAGAAACTTTAACCAAGTTTTCCAAGCTGACGAAGTGGCGGGCTTTGGCATTTGTTGCTCCATTCGATCCCATGCGCTCTCATCGAATGTGATGGCACGAGGCGTTTCCATGCTATTTTTTAATATATCATCAAAGTAATTATCTTTCATTTTCTTTTATTTGATTAGGGTAAAATGGTGCTGCTATTTTTCGGAGTTTAGCACGAGCTTTAGAATAATTTGACTTAGAAGTACCAATCGAAACGCCCAGTTTTTGAGCAATTTCTTTGTGCGTAAAACCTTCTACTACATACAGAATAAAAACAATTCGATACGCAGGAGTGAGGTTTTGCACCACTTTCATGACATCATCCATGCTTAGATTTCGTTCCGCTTTATTAAAAGTAGTCGTACTTTCAGTGATTGGGATGATATTGTCTTGTATCTCTATACTGTGGTATTTTCGATGATAATCAATCGCACTATTAATGACTATTCGCCTAAACCAACTCTTAAATGGATAGGTAGGATTATACTTTGAAACGTTTTTAAACACTTTAATAAAAGCATCATTTAGCACCTCTTCCGCCTCTTCTTGCCTATTTGTATAGTGTAAACACACAGTCATGCCGTAAGCAAAGAACCTTCGATAAAGTTCTTTCTGTCCAGTGCGTTTACCTTTTTTACAGGCATCTATAAGATGGTCAAAAGATATTTGGTTATTCATTTCTAATAATTATGTTTTCTAATACGGAGCATCTTTTCAAAAGGGTTGCCTAGCTTTTAAAAATGTTTTAAAAAAATATTTCTAGTTTCATTCTAAACTTATTTTTCAAAGTGTATCTTTAACACTCTAAAAGAAATACAATTCTATACATTCTAAATTTAATAAAGAAGTTGTTTAAAAACTTCAATGGATAAATTATTTATTCATAAAGAGATAGGTTTTTTAGTTTTTAAGGAATTTCAGCACCTAATCATAAAG
>CAZMEH010001091.1:0-4200 GCA_964564885.1 uncultured Saprospiraceae bacterium
CTCAGCTTAATCATATTCTATTGCCATTAAAAGAAAAAATAAAAGATTTTGAAGAAAAAATAGAGCGTTCGCAAGTCGAAACGGCAAAAGAAAGGGTTTCCTTGAAAGAAGAGATCAAGCACCTGAAAGAGCTAAATTTGCAACTTGGGCAAGATGCACAGCAATTGGTGAATGCGCTGAAAGGTGATAATAAAACACAAGGCGACTGGGGCGAATTTCAGTTAGAGGTTTTATTGGAAAAATCAGGATTACAGAAAGATATTCATTTCAAAACTCAAGCAAGTTTTAAAGATCAGCATGGCTTTCAAAAGCGACCAGATTTCATTATTAATTTACCTGATGATAAACATTTGGTGATTGATTCCAAAGTTTCTTTGAAAGCATACGAAGCTTATTTTAATGAGTCTGATGAAACAAAGAAAGCGGCTTACTTAAAATCACACTTAGATAGCATTCGATCACATATTAGAGATTTGAGTTCAAAAAATTACCAACGATTATATCAAATCAATTCGCCAGATTATTTATTGATGTTTGTCCCGATTGAGCCTGCTCTGCTGGCAGCATTGCAAGCCGATAAAAACATCTTCTTAGATGCTTTGGATAGAAATATTGTCTTAGTCAGTACTTCGACTCTATTGGCAACTATGCGCACCGTTTCGTTTATTTGGAAGCAAGAGAAGCAGAAGAAGAGCGTTCAAGAAATTGCTTATCAAAGCGGTTTGCTTTATGACAAGTTTGTCAATTTCGTTGGTGATTTGAAAGATATTGGTAAGAAATTAGAAGATGCCAGAGGTGCATATGATGGCGCAATGAATAAATTAACCACGTCTAAAAAATACGGAGATACGCTTATCGGAAGGGCGCAACGCATTAAAAATTTGGGTGCAAACACTTCTAAATCGTTGCCAGAGGATTTGTTGCATTAAAATAGAGAAGGAAAAATTGAACAGCCGAACAATTGAATGTAGAAGTACTAAAACTTACTTCTGTTGTTCAATTGCTCGGCTGTTCAATTTTTCAATTGTTCTTGTTTTATTTCAACCTCACTTTAAGTCTAACCGCTTGATGGTCAGAATATTCAAAATCAGTATCAATTCCTTTCACTTCAACCAATTCTACATTAGGAGAAATCAAGAAGAAATCAATTAAAGTAACAAACGTTTCTTTCTCTGCGCCACGATATGGACTAACTAATTTTCGATTAGTTGGAACATTTTTATCATGCGCCCATTTCCAACCTTCTGGTAGGAAATCAGTCGGAACATTGATTTGGTAGTATTCGTCTGGCGTAATTTCTGGTCTGAAAGAATTCGGCTTGAAGTCTGGCGGACATTGATTCCAATCGCCACCAACTACAATATAATTACCTTTTTCATATTCTTCTAGTACGATTTCTCTAAGAAATTCCATTTCTTGCTTCTTCATAAAACCACCTTCATCATAAGCAGAATTGTGCGTATTGATGATGATTAATTCTTTATCAGAGCTATCTATTTTTACTCGATGAGTCGCTAAACAGCGGTCAAGTTGAAAGATGCGATCTGGCCAATCGTACTTCCCAGGCAATTGCATACGATTTGGGTCATGAATCGTATATCGGCTATAAGTCGCTAAACCACTATGGATTTTTCCCATTACATTGAATGGTTCAAGAACTGGGATAGGAACACGTTTGACGTTATAGTTTTCTGCAAATGTTGATGCGTAATTAGGAAGAGCATCACCGTATTTTTCATATTGATTAACGAAACGACTACGTTTTGAAGAGAAATCTACTTCTTGAAATAGATAAAAATCATAATCATTAGCCTTTACAAAATCTTCTACGCCTTTAATGTTTTTCTCAACACTTGCTTTAGGAGCGTTGACCATTTTTTCGCCAGAATGAAGCATTCTACCATCGTCAAAGAAAAAACTAGATTCTGCACCAAGACCGCCGTAGCCGACGTTCCAAAGTATAAATGATAATGAATCTTTGTCTAAGGCAGCAATACCTTTAGTTTCCGTTTCCAATGGAATCACATTTACTGGCTGATAGTCAGTGGCTGTCCCATAAGCGACAGATAAGATGATGTATAACAGAAAAATGCCTATTAATGCGCCAATCGCTTTTAAAGTTTTCTTTAAAATTTTCATGATTATTGTTATAGTTTGTGTTCATAGTTTCAATACAAAGAAAACTAAAATTAGTGAAATCATATTATTATATGCATATTTTGAAATACAAAGTCACATATTCACTTGTTAAAGTAAGTAAAACTAATCATTTTCTAATCAAAATTAGTGAAATGGTTATATAGCTTAATGATATTTTTACTCTTGACCTCTAGTGGTTTAGCACAAGTTCCAATCTATTTGGGTGCGGACTTATCTTATGTGAACGAAATGGAAGATTGTGGTACGATCTATCCAGAAAATAGTGTAACAAAAGATGCTTATCAAATTTTTAAGGATAATGTTTGCAATCTAGTGCGATTACGAAAATAGCACATGCCAAATTGGTATGATACGTTTAATAATGGGCAGCGTTATTCTAATTTTGCTGATATTAAAAAAAGTATTCAACGAGCAAAAACACAAGGAATGGAAGTGATGTTGGATTATCATTTGTCAGATAGTTGGACTTATCTTTCTAGTCAACTAGTACCAGCGGCTTGGGCAAATGTGATGGATAGTTTAGATACTTTGAAAGACTCACCTTACAATTATATCCATTCAACATTGCTAGAATTGCATCAGCAAAACCTATTGCCAGAAATAGTGCAAATAGGAAATGAAACCAACCAAGGTATTTTGTTGTCAGAAGCGGTAAACAGTAACGGTTGAGTCATGGATTGGCACAGAAAACCAAAATAAATTGTTATTAGTTATTTTTGACTGGCTTCCTCTATTTTGTATCTTTTATTACTCTTATCGTTTCTTTATTTGTTTAGCAATAGTTACGCTATTGTATGGTTTTTGAAAATTGTTTAAACTTCAATTTATGTATCTAAGGTGTGTTATTTTATTCTAAATAAGTGAAAAAGAATAGATGTTTTAACCTTCAGAAATCTAATTTAGGCAATAAGATTAGATGATAAAATGATGAAAAATAAAATACTTATCTAGGCAATTAATTATGATAAATTTTACGATTTATCTAAATATTCGTAAAAAAACATCCATATTTTGGCTATTTAGAAATAAATTTGATGTTTTTTTAAAAAATAAATATAATTATTTTTGAAATTACGAAACAAAAACCGAAATTGCCACATATAAATTATATTTAGAATAATTGAAACCTAGTATGAGTAAATTATCTGATATTGATAAATTAGACAGACAGATATTATCTGTTTTGATGAAGGATGCCAAAACGCCTTATACGGACATTGCAAAGCAACTTTTCGTATCCGGTGGAACGATTCATGTTAGAATGAAAAAACTAGAGCAACTCGGAATTGTGAGAGGAGCTAATCTAGTGGTCGATTATTCTAAATTGGGTTACGATATTTCTGCGTTTTTAGGAATTTACCTAGATAAGAGTTCGATGTATGATCAGGTAGCGCAAGCGTTACATGACATTCCTGAGATAGTAGGAGCGCATTATACGACTGGTTTATATAATATTTTTGCAAAGATAGTATGCAGGGATACAAAGCATTTAAGGAAGGTCTTGAATGATAAAATTCAAAATATAGACGGTATTCAACGTACGGAAACATTTATTTCTTTACATGAAAATATCAACCGTCCAATTCAAGTCATTAAAGATGATCTTGACGAAGAAGAGGATGAAATGTAGGATGACTTATTATTTCAGAAGTCAAATGTTTTCAAAGCATTTGACTTCTAGGTTTTATTAATAAATTTGTTTGATAATTCTTCTGAATTCTGCTTAAAGTCTCTGGCGTCATTCTTAAATAAGACGTAATATATTTATTAGAAACAAGCTGAAAAACGTGCGGACTTCTTTTCAATAATCTGGCTTAGGAACGCCAGTTATTTGATTGGCGTTCCATAACGTTCTTTCGGTGATGGCGTCAGCAAATCAATCTCTCTTTCAATTCGACCTAGAAATGTCTGTTCAGTCATCATGTGCCACAATTTTGCCATTCTAGGATACTCATCAACCAACTTTAGAAACACATTTCTAGGAATAACAATCAATTCTGCTGCACGCAGCGTTTGGATAAAATATTTAGAAACCTTGCC
>CAZMEH010001092.1:0-7719 GCA_964564885.1 uncultured Saprospiraceae bacterium
ATCGAACGATAAGACTTAGTGACAAAATACGATTCTAAAATAGTTATTATGGCAACTTTCATTAGTAAACCATAATTTTGCCGTTCATTGGAACGAATGTAAAAAAAAGCTTTTCAAAAAGTAGTTTATCATATGATTTAGAATTTAGTCATGCAATCGTATATGTAAATTATAAAATCCTGTCTGCCGACAGACAGGCGTAAATTATAAAATATGGAATTTCTAAAAACACTTGGACTTAAAGCAGAAAATCTAGGCACAAGCACAGGAAGTGATTGGATTGGAGATTTAAAGAATAGTGAATTAATCGAATCTTACTCGCCAGTAGACGGCAAACTCATCGGAAGTGTAGCTACAACTACAGAGGAAGAATACGAACAAGTTATTCAAAAATCACAAGAAGCTTACAAAGTTTGGTCAAAAACGCCTGCACCAAGACGTGGTGAAATCGTTAGACAATACGGTAATGCTTTACGTGAAAATAAAGACGCTTTAGGTCAATTGGTTTCTTACGAAATGGGTAAGTCACTTCAAGAAGGCTTGGGCGAGGTTCAAGAAATGATTGACATTTGTGACTTTGCGGTTGGTTTGTCTCGTCAATTGTACGGATTGACAATGCACTCTGAACGTCCAGGACACAGAATGTATGAACAATGGCATCCGATTGGAACCGTTGGAATCATTTCAGCATTTAATTTTCCAGTAGCTGTTTGGGCTTGGAATGCGATGTTGGCAATGGTTTGTGGTGATGTTTGTGTTTGGAAACCATCGGAGAAAACGCCAATGTGTGGTGTTGCTTGTCAAAACATTTTGCAAGAAGTATTAGCTGCAAATGATATTCCAGAAGGTGTTTCTTGTTTAATCAACGGGAATGCAGAGATGGGAAAATTGATGACAAATGATAAGAGAGTTCCTTTAATCTCCGCTACAGGTAGTACTCGTATGGGTAAAAAAGTAGCTGCAACGGTTGCTGGTCGATTGGGTAGAACTATTCTTGAATTGGGTGGAAACAATGCAATCATCGTTTCTCCTCATGCTGATTTGAAATTGACCATTATTGGTGCGGTGTTTGGAGCAGTTGGTACTGCTGGTCAACGTTGTACAAGTACTCGTCGTTTGATTATCCATGATAGCATTTACGATCAAGTAAAAGAGAAATTAGCTAGTGCTTATACTCAATTGAAAATTGGAGATCCATTGGATTCTTCGAATCACGTTGGGCCATTGATTGATAAAGATGCAGTGAAAATGTATTTGAAATCTATCGAAGCAGTGATAGCGGAAGGTGGAAACATGGTTGTAGAAGGTGGTGTTTTGGAAGGCAAGGGTTACGAAAGTGGCTGTTATGTTCGACCATGTATCGCAGAAGCTAGCAACGAATTTGCAATTGTGAAGCACGAAACATTTGCTCCAATTCTTTATTTGTTAAAATATAGCGACTTAGATGATGCTATTTTCCAACAAAATGATGTTCCTCAGGGATTGTCATCAGCGATTATGACAACGAATTTGCTTGAAGCAGAGCGTTTCTTATCTATTGCTGGTTCTGATTGCGGTATTGCAAATGTGAATATTGGTACTTCTGGTGCTGAGATTGGCGGTGCATTCGGTGGTGAAAAAGATACAGGTGGCGGACGTGAGTCTGGTTCTGATGCTTGGAAAGGTTATATGCGTCGTCAGACAAATACAATCAACTACACGGATGATTTGCCATTAGCGCAAGGAATTACATTTGATTTGTAGTAGATACGTTTTATTAAAACGTCTTTTGATTTGTATATATAAGTAAGGGTCGGACGCCTTTGAGGCGTCTGACCCTTAATATTTAATTTCTTTGTCTGCCTTCTCGATTTAGACGTTTTGGTAAAGGGTTTCTCGATTTAGACGTTTTGGTAAAACGTCTCTACTGTCTTTGTCTGCCTTCTTTTCTTTGTCTTCGCATCTCTTGTACTAATCGCCTTTTGAACTTTCGTTGTGCCATTGGAATTTTAGCAATTTTTTGAAGTGGAATAGCTTTTTTAAATTTCTTATAATATTCTCGTTCTAAGCTAATTTTTTGTTCTTTTAGCTCAAAACGCTTTTCCATTACAGCTTCAATTTCCTTGTCAGATTTCGTTTCCAAATCCGCTGACATTCTTCGACTTTCTTTATTAATTTCCTTAACCTTAGCTTCATACTCATTGTATAAAGGCCAAAATTTTTCGGCTTCTTTTGTCGTTAATGCCAACTCTTCCGTAAATACAGCGACTTTTACCGCTTGTATTTTTTCATCAGCAGGTTTCGGAGGTCGCTGCGCAAACAGTTGTCCCGAAACACTTAATGTTATTAATATTATAAATAGATTTTTCATTGTTTTTGTTATTTATTATTGGTAATAAAAGAGGATGAATACACAACTTTACTACCTAATATTTATTACCTACGACTTAACACTTACTACTTTAATACTCTTCTAATAAAATATCTTCGTCGAAATCACTAATGTTGTCTTCAATATATTGTTCAATATCTTCTAACTCTACATCAAGTTCAACTTCAGTTGGAGTAATTATTTCTACTGTTTCATCAACGAAAATCAGCTCCTCTGCTACTTCTAAAAGTAATTCTTCACTAAAATCTTCTACATTATCTTCAACGTATTTATTCACTTCATCAACCGTTAAACTTGCAATAGCTTCATCTGTTGTCCATTCAATTTGAGCTATTTCAATGGTTTCCGCCTGATTACCTGTTTGAAATAACGCAAACCCAATTCCTATAATGATAACCATTGCCAAACTAATGGAAATTGAAGGTTTTGTAAACCAGCTCATTAGGCTTTGCATCCAACTTTGAGTTGGCGCAATGACAGTTTCCTTTGTATCAGAAACGCTCCATGCTTCCACTTTTTCCTCTGCCTTAATACGAGCAAAGATATTATTCTCTAGGTTTTGAAAATAATTCTGAGGTACTTCAAACCCATCATCTGGCTTTTTTAACTTTGCCAAAAAGGGTGAAATTCCTTGTAACTCGTCTTTTATATTTTTATGTTCTTTCATTTTTATATGAATTACCTAGCCTTTTAAAAACTGCTCAATTTTTTTCACTGCGTGATGATAAGATGCTTTCAATCCGCCAACGGAAGTGCCAAGTACCGCCGAAATATCTTTGTAAGGCATTTCATCAAAATAGCGCATGTTAAAAACCAATCGTTGTTTTTCGGGTAAAATATCGAGTGCTAATTGCAGTTTTCGTTGAATTTCATTTCCATCAAAATAAACGTCTGCTTTTAGCTGATTTGCTAAATGATTGTCTTCACTTTCCAAAGAAGTCGTTGGACGACGTTTCTTTTTTTGTAAAAAAGTCAACGCTTCATTTGTTGCAATTCGATATAACCAAGTATAAAGTTTAGCGTTTCCTTTGAAGTTTTTAATGCCTTTGTAAACTTTCATAAAGGTATTTTGCACCACATCATTTGCATCTTCATGATGAACGACCATGCGCCGAATATGCCAATAGATACGTTCTTGATATTGGCGCAACATACAACTGAACCCTTTTTCAAAGGTTGCAGGCGTTTGTAGCCATTCCAAAATCATAGCATCACTTACAGTCTGTTTCGTTGATTGCACTGTTTTCCTGATTTTTATATCTATTGATTTTTTCTTACTCCCTTAAACTTGATTTTTATTTTCGTCGTAAGTTTGACTGTCTTTATAATGAAAGGTTTAAAATAAAATTTAATAAAAGTTTAAATTAATTGCATTAATGACAAATGGAAAGTGCTTTTGAAGTCAAAAAAATAAAACTACATACCGTTTTAGATCTTATAGACGGGCTATTGGTTATGCGGTATTTTTATTAAAAAAATAGAGTCACCGCAATAAAGTACGTGCAAATGATATTTCAGCCCTTTGACAATTACTACATTTTAATTCAATGCGGGCTTGCCATCGTTGGGCTATCCGTCTAAGGTTGTAAAAAACTGATAGTCAAAGGGTTGATTTTCTTTTTCTTGGCACTTTAAAGCCTGTCAGGTTAACGCAAAGGAAGTCAAATAAGTCGGGAAATACTTTATTAAAAAGTCTATTAGCAGAGTAGTGCCGTCTTTTCTTTTGATGTCAAAATTATGAATGACCGTCAAAACTTTTAATTTATCTTTAGAAAATTCCTTGTGTGCGTGATTGATAAAAGCCAAATAACCATTTCTACCTTCGGTTTGAGAAGAAGCTCCTTGAAAAGTAATCGCTCATAAACTAGCGATTAGAAGTAAGTCTTGTTGTCGATCAGTTCCTAATTCTTTAGTTATCGAATTATCCAAAGCTCTTTTTCTGGCTTGTTGCAATCGCTTTTTATAATAAATTCTTAAATCTTTGTTTCGTAATTTGGCCGGTGCTCAATTGGGTTTGCATTCTATCAAAATCTATGTGTGGCAATTCTAAATTTCTCACTTCCGCACACCACAAACCTGAAGAATAAATCAAACTCAACAATATCCGATGCTTCAATAATCTTGGAACTTTGAATAATCTACGACACCTTGCTCGACTTAAAACCCGTGATAATTCTTTGACTTTTTTGATATTCGGTAATCACTTCAATTTATTTTTATGATTGAATATCTTTTGTCGTCTTTTAGTCTTTAGATTTCTTTAGGTTTCGTTTAACAAAATAATAATGATAACAGTCGTAGCTTTTGCTGTGCCCCTTATCATTGTTGTTTATTTTCTTTCCAACTCAACCTTTATCGTATCAACGTAATATCGCCCTTCAAAAGCACATTAGGGCAGGTATCTGTTTGTAATTCTATCCAATAAATATAAACAGCTGATGGACATTTTTGATTTCTGAACTCACCATTCCAACAATCATTCGGATTATCTGTGCTAAAAACTAAATTGCCCCATCTGTCTATGACATTCAGTTTATAAGATACGAAAAATGGATTATCTGAGAAATTAGGAAAGAAGCAATCGTTAAAACCATCATCATTTGGAGTAAAACCATTTGGAATAAAAGAATTAAAATTGAATTCTATATAAATGCTATCCGTAGTTTTACAGCCCAAATTATCTACTGTTGTCGCCCAATACAGACCAGTTTCAGTAACTTTATTTGAACTTGAAATTGTATTGTCGTACCAAATTGTATTTTCATTTGGAGCATATAAACGGAAACCTTCCGCAAAACAAAGCAATGTATCTTGTCCTAAAAATGGCTCATTTTCAATATTCAAATAAAAAATTATTACGCTATCGCAACCTGCAATACTAAGCATCGAATCAACATAAAGCCCTTCTTCTGAAAGTATTTGACCATTATAATCATAAGTTTCGCCCTCGCAAATACTTGCGGTATATTCTATTAAATAACTATCAATGACCGTTAAGTGTAAAGTATAAATACTGTCACAACCATTAGCAGAGGTCAATGTTTCTACATAAGTTCCTGTTTCAGAATAGCCATTGTATATTTCATTGTTACATATCGTTATTGTATCTGTTCTTGATGAATGTTGAAAAACCTCTAAGTTTAATATCTCAATATTCGTACAACCAGATGAACCGATTGTTGTATCCATATAAGTGCCTGTTGAAGTATAACCGTTAAAATCTTGACCTTGACAAATAATTTCATTTAGTATCGTAGTAATCGAAGAATTCAATTGAACCTCAACAGAAGTCGTAACGGTACAATTACTAGCATCTGTTACGGTCAGAAAATATGTTCCACTTGATAAAAATGTATTTGTTGCGCTATTTGGTGTTGTTCCGCCATTCCACTGATAAGAAACGCCACCCGAAGCGGTTAAAATTAGACTATCACAACCTGTTGTATTGCCCGAAATGGTCACAGGAAACAGCGGCGGATTCAAGCCCCAAGTAATATTGGTATAAAATTCTGGTGTAGATGAAAAGACCGAAACGCAATCAAAGTTACCTGGGAATAATAAAATAGCAAAGCCTTCTTGACCAATGATTGTTGTATCATTAACGTAAATCATTGCGCCACCATCATAGATGACAATGTATTCTTTGGATAAAGTCAGCGTAACGGCAGTGCTTGGATTTCCTAAAGAGGACAATAAAAGGATAGGATTGGATACTGTTTGTGAAAAACACATGGTTGTTTCGCCGCCAATGCCAGCCGTCCATTCCGTTCTAGGCACAGTTGTGTTAGGTACAACACTACTAAAACCATTAAACATCGGATAATTAAAAATGACATTTGTAAAATCAAAAGTATAATTAGCGGTCATATCAACCGCAATAGATTGACCGTTAACATTGATAGTTCCAGTAGCACTATTTCCAGCAAAGTTGCTCCAAACTGCCCATTCATAACCTTGATTACATTGCCCTGTAATATTAGTGAGCATAAGAAAAGAACAAACAAAAGATAAAACGATAGGGTTTGCTATTCTTATAAAATAAGATTGTTTAAAAAGGGTATTTAAATTCATATAATTAGATATTTTATGTTTAACTGGTTTTTTAAAGCTACTACTCTTTTTTATAAATCTTGAATTTCCTGTAAAGTAATCCACAATTCCGTAAATTCGTATTATATAAAAGGTTTCACTTTTTCATCACCTTGGAAAACAATAAAACAGTGAAATCACCGAAACATTAAAATCAATATGGCAAAAGTCAGAAAAATATTTGCGTGTACAACTTGCGGAATAACTTCTCCCAAATGGATGGGAAAATGTAATTCTTGTGGAGAATGGAATACTTATGTTGAGGAAATAGTCGTCAAGGAATCGGTGACTCAAGCCGCAAAAAAACAGGTTTGGCGGAAACCAGAAGACAAAGCCAAAAAGATAAGACCTGTCAAAATACCCGATATTCAAGCAAATGACACGCCTCGTGTTCCTACGCCTGATGAAGAATTTAATCGAGTCTTAGGTGGCGGAATCGTTGCGGGTTCGTTGGTTTTGATTGGTGGAGAACCAGGAATTGGTAAATCTACGTTGATGCTTCAGTTGGCTTTGACTATTCCAATTAAAATTCTCTATGTGTCAGGAGAGGAGAGTAGCGAGCAAATCAAAATGCGTGCAGATCGGATTGGTATCAAAAACGATGATTGTTATATTTTGACAGAAACTAATGTTTCTAAAATTCTGACGCATGCGCAAAACCTTGAACCTGATTTAATTGTCATTGATTCTATTCAAACCTTGGTTTCTCCACATATCGACTCTACGCCAGGTAGTGTTTCTCAAATCCGTGAATGTGCGGGCGATTTGCAGCGTTTTGCCAAAGAAACGAATATTCCTGTTTTCATTATCGGACATATTACAAAGGAAGGTTCGATTGCTGGCCCAAAGCTTTTGGAACACATTGTAGATTGTGTGTTGCAGTTTGAAGGCGATAGACATCACACTTATCGAATATTGAGAACGAGCAAAAACCGTTTTGGTTCTACGGCTGAAATGGGTATTTACGAAATGCAAGCCGATGGTTTGCGAGAAGTTTCTAATCCATCAGAATTGCTACTTTCGCAAAACGATGAAGGATTGAGCGGTTCGACGGTTGCGGCAATGCTCGAAGGCATGAGACCGATGTTAATTGAAACGCAAGCGTTGGTCAGTACGGCGGTTTACGGAACGCCTCAACGTTCTGCAACTGGTTTTGACCTTCGACGATTGAGTATGCTTTTGGCTGTTTTAGAAAAACGTTGTGGTTTTCAGTTTGGTGCAAATGACGTATTTTTGAATATCGCTGGTGGTATCAAGGT
>CAZMEH010001093.1:0-1549 GCA_964564885.1 uncultured Saprospiraceae bacterium
CGTGCCTTAGCTCGTGGATTCAAGATTAAACTGAAATTCGGGCTTTAGCCCAACATAGCGGAATGTTTGGCTAAAGCCGATGATTTTTTCATTAAACCCACGAGCTAAAGCACGTGGCAATAGATATAAAAATTCCAAATTAAGGATTTCTGCTAAACAATAAATAACTGTCAGTAATTTACGAATTGAAGCACTAGTCGAATAAATTCAACGGTACTTTAATCTTTATTAACGACTACAATCTTCTTTCTAAATCATTTACAACACTATCTTTCCAAGCTTTAAAAGTTCCTGCTTTAATCTGTTCTCTCGCTTCATTAACTAACCAAAGATAAAAACTAAGGTTGTGAAGTGTCGCTATTTGCATACCCAATAATTCTTTGGTAACAAACAAATGTCTCAAATAAGCTTTAGTATGCTTGTTACTAGTTTGGCATGGGAAACTATCATCAATTACAGAAAAATCGTCTTTCCATTTTGCATTTTTAATATTGATAATACCATTAATAGTGAACAGCATTCCGTGTCGGGCATTCCTTGACGGCAACACACAATCAAACATATCTATACCCAATGCGATACATTCAATCACGTTTGCTGGCGTTCCAACGCCCATTAAATAACGAGGTTTTTCTTTTGGTAAAATCTCCGTTACTACATCGGTCATCGCATAGAGTTCGTGACTCGGTTCACCAACTGACAAACCGCCAATTGCATTTCCTGCTCTATCGAAATCTGCGATGACTTTTGCCGATTCTTGCCTCAAATCAGTATAAGTACTTCCTTGAACGATCGGGAAAAATGTTTGCTCGTAACCGTATAAAGGTGGCTGCTTATCCATGTGATCACAACAGCGTTGAAGCCAACGATGCGTCAATGCGATTGATTTTTTTGCATAATTATAATCGCATGGATATGGCGTACATTCATCGAATGCCATAATAATATCACCACCAATTTTGCGCTGTACATCAATGGCAAATTCCGGTGAAAAGAAATGCTTAGAACCATCAATATGAGAACTAAACGTTACGCCTTCTTCCTTGATTTTGCGCATTTGGCTCAACGAATAGACTTGATAACCGCCGCTATCGGTCAAAATTGGCTTGTCCCAACCAATAAATTTATGGATTCCGCCAGCTTTCTCTAAAATATCAGTCGTTGGACGCAAATAAAGATGGTAAGTATTACCAAGGATTATTTGTGCTTTGATGTCTTTTTCGAGTTCGTGTTGGTGAATACCTTTCACTGTCCCTAGCGTTCCTACTGGCATAAAAATCGGTGTCTGGATTTTTCCATGTGCCGTTTCTACTACTCCTGCTCTTGCCTTAGAATGGCTATCTGTTGCTTCTAATGTAAATTTCATAATATCGAATGTGGGAATGTTTGATTATGAGAATATCCGATTTTCACAATCTATCATTCTATCTATTTTAATATCTTTTTAGTTGAAATAATTTCGCTTTGTTCATTTTGAATAGTGATAATATACAATCCATTTTGAGTTAATATACTTTCATCAAAACGTATCAATGCCGTTTGTTGTATA
>CAZMEH010001094.1:0-2568 GCA_964564885.1 uncultured Saprospiraceae bacterium
GTATTTATATTGCGATAAGCAAGATTAGGAATGAAAAATAAATAATTGTAGCATTTATTTGTTTCTCATTCCTTATAGCACTGTACATTTTTAAACAGGGAGACACAAAGGCACGGAGAAAATTAGTGCTAAAAATTAATCTATTAACGCTGTGCCTCCATGTTCATTTTTTCATTCTGTACAGTAGTACGAAGCAAGATATAAAAATTTTACTTTTGATAACCTAGACAAAAAATTATTATGAAAAAACTAATGCTTACTTTATCGTTTTTGTGTTGTGCCGTGTTTATTTCCGCTCAATCTAATAAACTTGAGATATCTTATAATAATATAAATCTAAAACTAGACAATGATAAAAAGCAGGTTTTAGAAGCGTCTGATTTATCATTGATACAATTAAATATTGCAACAGAACAAACACTTCATATGGAAGACTTTAAGATTAAGGTCAATAGTAAATTTCAGAAAATAGATAAAAAAATACAACTAACAGAAGTCAATCCGTCAAAAAATACAACTCAGAAAACGTATCAATTAACATTTAAATTAGGAAATGATAAGAGGACGGTGGATATTGATTTTTCTATTAAAAATGAAATACTAAACCATTCGATGAAACTTCAATTTTATAAAAATAAAAATCCTTTAGCTATTTCTATCGTTTGGAAAGCACCTATTCAAGCCAACCGAGCAACCAAAACAGGGATAGGAACGATATTACCAAAGTATGTTGTCAACTTAGAAATCAATAGTTCAGAGCCACTTTTAGAGAATGACTTTAAGATATTATTGAATGATATTTATCAAAAAAATAAAGTCTCTCCTCGAAAATTAAAGGCTAAAGTAATTATAGGTAAACACTCCAAAGCAATTTACCAGTATGATTATACCTGTGAAGTCAAACTGCATGAAGGTATTAATCAAGTCAAACTGGAGGTTTCAACTAAGCATTATGTGCCACAGCAGGATAAGTCTTATTCAAGTGTGTTGTATATTAATAAGGTAACAGAATAAATTATTCACTGATGTTACGGACTTGAAAGCTGTTTAAGAATTCATTCTTAAACAGCTTTTAAATGAAAAGATAAAAGTAATATCAGTTATTCATTAAAGACTTTATTCAAAATCTTGATACGTCTTTGAAAAGCAGCTTTTGAAATTTCGCTTTTTAGTAAAATATCAAATCCATGAACAGCACCTTTTACTTCATAAAACTGAGCTTCAACACCATGTTCTCGTAGTTTTTCAGCATACATCTCCGCTTCATCTCTGACGCAATCGTATTCTGCTGCCTCAATATAAGCATTCGGTAAATTTGAAAAATCTTTTGCTTTAATAGGAATAACGTATGCTGGAAATTCGCCTTTGAGCCCTTTCGTATAAAGGGTAAATAAATCACTGGTAATATCTTCTTTCCATACGGGCATTCCTGAATACTTTATCAAGCTAGCTGTATTCATTTGATAGGCAACTAAAGGATAAATCAACATTTGAAAACATGGCTTAAATTGGTTCCTATCTCGAAGCATTAGACTCACAGCACCTACTAATGTTCCACCTGAACTAATGCCATATAATACAATTTTGGCTTTATTAATACCAAGCATTTCAGCATTTTCATAAGCCCAAATAGTTCCTAGATAGCAATCTTCTGGCGGAGCAGGGTAAGGAGCTTCCAAGGAAAGTGTAAAATGTACAAAAACGACTTTCATTCCTGTTCCATTAATATATCGATTAAAAAAATATTTATAACTAGGAATTGGTTTTGCCCAAAAAGCGCCACCTGGATATACAATCATACAAGGTGCATTGTCTATTGCATCTTTTTTCTGAAAAACCTCTACTTTTATTTTACGACCTTCATAGCCTTCGATTTCATAGTTTTCAACTTTAATATTATCCGCAATATTAGCTTCGGTATATTTTTTTTCTAAAATTCGATTGATTGTTCTTTTTCTCCAAAGTCCTTTAGAATTGACCGAGATAAATTTAAATTTCCTGAAATCTGGATGTACTTCATCCATAAAATTCCGTAGCGTAGGATACTCTTTAATTATCCATCCAAAAGCAAAAATAGCCAAGACTGTTATGCTTAACATTAGAATAGAACCCTGTTCAAATCCATTATTTATTAGACTAAAAATATGGCTACACAAAGAAGCTAACATTAAAATCGTGGCTGCTTTGAGATACTTTGTTCCTCTCCAGAAGTAAGCTATTAATAATAAACCGACACCTAAATAAAAACCGCCTAGACTACCATTAATTGAACTCACACCGATTATGTCTACTAAAGGAAACAGAGGAGAAACATGTATAGAGAAAGGATAAAGGATAGATACTAACCACATTGTCAGCATTAAGGACAGGACTAAAAATATAAAAATATTAACAAGAAATTTAACTTTTTTTTTCATTGAATGCATAGCTGTTGATGACTTTAAAACGGTAAACTTGTTTAAGAACTCATGCTAAAACTATCAAGAGATTAGTAGTGAGTTTTTAAACAAGTTCGGTTTATTGAGAATAAATGTAATTTAAAATATCGCAATTTCCTATGGTAATAAG
>CAZMEH010001095.1:0-2611 GCA_964564885.1 uncultured Saprospiraceae bacterium
ACTAGGACTTTAGTCCAACATTGTGCTGTGTTGGGCTAAAGCCCGATTTTTTCTTTTTACTTTATCCACGAGCTAAAGCACGTGGCAATAGATATTTTAAATATTCATTTAACCTTCTGATTTTTAGTTGTTTATAATCTCCTTGACGCCAATCCGAGTGCTCGAGATGCTATTATATATCGCTCCGTTGGAGCTTGATTTTTCATGCGACTGCCATGTTATGCCATGTCTTTTGTATTCGAATTCTTTGCGTTGATGTCCTCCTTTACTTTGCGGAGCTTGTGATTGATACGGCTCTATTCCCGATAGGTATCAGTACGTTTTGTGCGGTTGCAATGGCTGTGTTTTTTAAAAGAAGCCTCACATGAGACTTCGATATACTTTCAACTATGCCTTTTTCTTGTGCTACAACCGATAAGGTTTCGTATGTCCAATCTGTCATTTGTAGACCGTGATTCATAGGTTTATCATAAGCTGTAGTAACGATTTGTTTAACTTGTAGTGGCGTAATTTTTTTTGGTTGTCCTGATTGCGCTTTATTTTGTAAGAATGATTATAAAGCGGAGTGAAGTCCCATTTGACATGCTGCTTCTTCTATTTCTTTTTTAAGTTCATCCCAATGTTTGCGCCAAGTCTTAACCGTATTCAAATTTAATTTTACTTCTTCTGATATAATTGAATACGGAATTCCTTCGGAGGTTAGAAGCAAAATGTTCGCACGTTTTGAAATTTGTAAAGGTGTAGAGCGTGCTCTAGCTATTTTCTGTAATTCTGATTTTTCAGCCTCTGATTTTTCCAAAACTGGTGGTGTAGTTAATTTTCCTCCCAAAATATTTTTTTGATGTCAAAATAATGAAAAAATATATCAGAAACTAATAAATCATTGGGCTCTTGGGCGAATTTAGTGGAAACATAATTTTCGCACGAAAATTCTAACGAAAAACACGCTCCGTCAGCCGTCAGCCGTTTGCCGTCAGCCGATTTTGAAAATTCCACTAAATTGTACGAAGAACCAATTATTGTAATAGTCACGAAGAGAGGTATGCTTGATGGTGTGAAAGGACGAAGAGGTCAATCTTAATCTGCCTTTTTCTCCTACTCGATTATACTTTTGTAACACTTTGATTGATTGTGCATCTAACCTGTGTAACAACATCAATAATTATTAAAAATTTTAAATTATGAAAATTAAAGTAGAATTAACAATCAGTAAAAAGATCCAAGAGATATGGGAAGTTATGGGTAACCAATATGGATATGCAGACAAGTGGTCGAGTAACTTTAAAACATCAAAGCCTGGTGGCGAAGCAAAATTTAATGGACTTGAATATTCGCTTAGAGATACTACAACTGATAGAGGGAATACAGTACAAGAACTTACAGCTTTTGACTCAGACAAATACGCATTGAGTTATGTTATTACGCAGGGAGCTCCAGAAATAGCAAAAATGGCGGGCGCAGAGTGGTCGCTGGTTAGCGAAAGTGAAAATTCAACAAGGCTTTCAATGGATTTTATTATGGAACCTAAAATGCCTCTAAACGCAGAAATGGAAACTAAGATTAAAATGGGTTTAACGGCATCTGTGAAAGAACTTGCTGAAGAATTGAAATATTATATGGAAAATGGAACCGTACATCCGCGAAAAACGGAATCATTGAAAAAGTAAGCTTTAAAAAAATTAAATCATTAAAAAAGTAAATTTTAAAAAAATTGAATATGAATACTAAAAAAGAAATCTCCGCAGCATTCCCGTTTGAATCAAAATTTATTGAAGTAAAGGGAAGTAAAATGCACTATATAGACGAAGGTAAGGGAGACCCAATTTTATTCTTACATGGTAATCCAACCTCAAGTTATCTTTGGCGAAATGTTATCCCTTACATGACTGAAAAAGGAAGATGTATAGCTTTAGATCATATTGGAATGGGTAAATCTGATAAGCCAGATATCGATTATGGTTTTATTGATAGTTATAATTACTTGGAGGGATTTATAGAGAAATTAGGTCTCAAAAACGTTACCTTGATTTTACATGACTGGGGCGCAATGATGGGCTTTCATTATGCTAACATGAATAGAGATAATATAAAAGCAATTGCTTTTATGGAGGCTTCAATTGACGTTCCACGTTATCAAACAATGCCGAGAAGTATTAAATTTGCACTCAGCTTAATGCGTACAAACTTCATAGGAGGATTGATGGTTAAAGGTGGTAATCTCTTTATTAAAAAGATGCTTCCAGACATGATAGTCAGGAAATTAACGACGGAAGAAATGGCCTATTACGCAGCTCCCTATCCAGATGCAAAAAGTAGGAAACCTCTGCATAGATGGCCGCAGGATCTCCCAATAAATGGAAAGCCAGAATTCAGTGCTAAAAGATTAATGGACTATTCGAAATGGCTTAAAGAAACGGAAATACCCAAATTATGCTTTTACGTTACTCCCGGCATTGGAATTCAAGAACCAGATATTCAAATAATACGAAACGAATTCAAAAACACAATTTTAATTAATCTTGGAGAAGGATCACATTTCCTCCAAGAAGATTTTCCGCATGAAATTGGAGAAGGAGTCTCAAAATGGTATGATGAAATAAATTTATAGTAA
>CAZMEH010001096.1:0-7144 GCA_964564885.1 uncultured Saprospiraceae bacterium
AAACAGATACTTTTACTAGTACTCGTACTATCTAGTTTTTCTATTTTCGCTCAACAGCAGCCGAAAAGTATGCATATTGATGACTTACGTGCAAGTGAGGCAAATCTAAATATAGATCCTTCATTGACACCTCCTAGAATAGTCGGTGCAGCTCAACGTGGCGCTGTTATTCCATTAGGATCTTCTTACAACGTTTATTCAATATTAAGAGAAGGACAAACACAAGTTGATTATAATCAAGAGTTAAATGCAGTATCTTTTGTACACCGTCAAAACGCTGGTTCTCCAGGTGGTTCTGGTATCATTAGTTTTGACATTTCAAAAGATAATGGCTTAACTTGGAACACTGCTAACAAGCCAGTAACACCATCTGTTGGTTCAGGTATTACTATTGGTAATCGTTATCCAAATGGTGTTATTTGGAATCCTATAGGTAATACAGATACTACAAACGCTCGTTTTGTAGCCTTCGGTGCTGCATTAACAAATGTAACTAACTCTTGGGGCTTAGTTTACCAAACTACATCTAATTTAGATGGTTCTAATCTAAAAGAAAATTACTACACAACTCCTGATACTAGTGCATTGATACCAGGTGGTTTAGTTACTTTAGCAAATGGTGATATCTTAGGATTGGACGTTCGGAGAGCTACTAATGAAGCTGCTCTTTACAGAATGGCTTATAATAGTGCAACAGATGATTTTGATGTAACTCAATCTTATTGGTCTTATGATTTAACAGGAGCTACTGCTTTAGATTCAGCTAATTTTTCTCAAGGTTCTCCAAACATTGCTTTTGGTCCTGACGGTACAACAGGTTATGCTGTAACGGCAGCAAGTAATGTTGAACATGGTTTTTACACTATTCGTCCTAATATCTGGAAAACAACAGATGGTGGAGCAACTTGGAATAAATTACCTTCTATTGACTGGCAAGCTTATCCTGAATTATTAGAATGGACTTTGCCATCAGAAAGTACTGCTGATACAACAAACGGTCGTTTTCCATACTTACGTAACTATGACTTAACGGTTGATTTGAGCAATAACTTACATATTTTTGCAAATATGTCTAGTCGTTCAGATAGTATTGATCCAGGTTTTATTTGGGTGGATAACATCAATACTAATTCACTTTGGCGCATTGAAACAAATGACGGAAGTAGTTACTCTATGGAATTTGTACAACCATGGTTAAACACTTGGGCTGATTTAGCAGCTGATGGATCTCGTTGGTGGGGCCCTAGACCACAAGCAAGTAGAAGTGCTGATGGTAGTAAATTATTCTTTGGTTTTACAATGACTGATACACTATTTACACAATCAACAGTCAATAATGCACCAGACTTTTGGGTGTATGGTAAAAACCTTACTAATAATTTTGATTCTTTAAAAAATCTTAGTGCTGGAACTGGTGCTGAATATACATCAGCATGGGCATCAATGCCTTCTGTAGTAATAGAAGGTAGTAACGGAGTTGACTTTGAAATTCCAATGGTTTATGGTGTTCCTACAGCTGGCGCTGGCGCTCAACTTGATTACTTTTACCTACAAGGAGCTGGATTTAGTACTGCTTGTTTAACAGCACCTGTTGTTATTTCTACTAATGAATTAGAAATAGAGGCTGCTAATATCAAAGTATATCCAAATCCAACAAATGGCTTACTTAATGTTGATTTGAATACTTTAACTGAAGATGTTAATATCGATATATATAATATCGTTGGTCAACAAGTTCAATCTATTCAAAACGCACGTAATTTGGCTACTTTAGATTTATCTAATGTATCAAATGGTGTTTATTTCGTTAGAATTTCTAATGAAGCAACAGTTATTTCAAAGAAAGTTATCGTTAGCCATAACTAATCTATTGATAGAAACAAAAGACAATTTTTTTGTTTTTAAATAACAGAAACGCCTATTCTAAAATTAGAATAGGCGTTTTCTATTTTATATTATCATTTTTCAAGAATGACGTTTTGAATAAGCGAGTATTTTTGAATAAAATTAATACGTCTAACCTTCACTTTATCAACTCTATATTGAAGCTCTATCTAAAGGAAATATGGAGAATTATTCTCCTTCGATGATGCAATAAATTATATCGACATAATATTATTTAGCACTTTGATAATTTATCAAGTATTTACCAATAGTTTACTAATATTACTTCCATTTACCGCCTAATATTTTTAAGATGAACTACACAATCAAGCTACCACAATTTGAAGGACCATTTGATTTGTTACTCTTTTTTATAGAAAGAGATGAGCTTGATATTTACAATATTCCAATCGCAACCATTACAAATGATTTTTTGAATTATATCCATTCCATGGAAAAATTGAATATTGATGTTGCCAGTGAATTTATATTGGTTGCCTCTTCATTAATGCGAATTAAAGCAAAAATGCTCTTGCCCAGAAGAGACTTAGACGATCAAGGGAATGAAATTGATCCGAGAGATGAATTGGTTCAACGCTTGATGGAATACAGACAATTCAAGAATATTATAGAAGACTTGAAAGTCCTTGAAGAAGATAGACAATCCAAAACAACACGAGGTAACGTAAATAATGAACTAAAGAAGCTGGCTAGCAAAGCGTTGATAGATACAGAATTAGAATCGCTTTCTCTTTTTAAACTATTGAAAACCTTTGAACGAGTTTTGAAGCGAATGGAAGAAGCCAACAAAGAAAATAAGCATACCGTTATTCGATACAATTTTACCGTAAAACAAGAACAACAAACTATTATTTCTGTTGTTAAACAATTGAAAAAGGCGAGTTGCCAGCAAATATTTGATAATTGCGAAAGTAAGATACAAGCAATATTTAGGTTTTTGGCGATGCTTGAATTAATTCAATTAAGTCAAGTTAACTTGGTCATTAGAGAAGGTATTAATAATTTTTGGTTAGAATAATTTTCTAAAATAAAGAGAACAATCACATTTTCATTACTAATAGAAATTAAGCACTAAATATGGAGAGCAATCAAACAGATCTAGAAAGTGGTAACTTTACAGAGGAACAAAAGGAAGTCATTCATTCTATCAGAAGTTCACGTATTATTTTACCCATTCTAATCAGTTTAGGTGTTGTTATTTTTATGCTTTACAATCAATTTGACCTAAAGGAATTTGCTAAAATCACTTGGACTTTTCATACTTGGCTTTGGTTTATTATGGCATTGTTTTTCATTGTAGTTCGTCATTTAGCCTATATGGCTAGGCTTTATATTTTGACAGAAGGCTATTTTGGTTGGCGCAAATGTTTTGAACTTATATTCATTTGGGAGTTTGCTTCGACAATCACGCCAACGAGTATTGGCGGTTCGGCCGTTGCTTTCTTGTTGCTTTCGCAAGAAAAATTATCCATGGCTCGGACGGCAGCGATTGTAACCTATACCATTGTTTTAGATGCTTTATTTTTTGTGGTGAGTGTTCCTATTATCTATTTAATTTACGGTACGCTGTCGATTGGCGCAGACATCAAGTCGCTTTTCCATTCGAGAGGTTGGATTATTTTATTGGTCTATATTCTCATCGTCACTTACGGATCTTTGTTTGCTTATGGCTTGTTTAAAAATCCAAAAGGATTAAAAAAATTCTTCCTATTAGTTTGTAAAGTACCTTTTCTAAAAAGATTTGAAAGCAAAGCAAAAGAACTTGGCGATGAAATGATGCTTGCATCAAGAGAAATTAGAAAGAAGAATTGGAAATATCATTTAGGCGGATTTGTTGCAACTGGTACTGCTTGGTTATCTCGGTTTTTAATCTTGATTTTCTTGTTTACTGTTTTTATTCCTTCTTTGGAGTTTGATATGGCTAGAAATTCTGTTTTGTTTGCTCGCATAGAAACCTTTTTCTTGCTAATGCTTTACAGTCCATCGCCTGGTGGCGCAGGATTTACAGAGTTATTTTTCTTTCCGCATTTTCAAGATTTTATACCTAAATCACTTTCGGGTGCATTGGTACTTACTTGGCGTATGATTTCTTATAATTCTTATTTATTGCTTGGCGCAATCATTACACCGATTTGGATTAGAAAGGTGATTAATAAAAGAAGAAAGAAGAAGGTTGGTGTAAAGAAAAGCTAATATAAAACGGTAAAAAATGAAGCGCAGAATATCGAAATTTTCTGTATTTTTACAATGATTACTAATCATGAATTAACTAGTAACCAATAACAATTACTAATGGATTTAAGCGAAATTAACGAACTACGAGAAGCAGTAAAATTATCTCCGAATAATACCATTTTAAGAAAATACTTGGCGGACGCACTCATTAAAGTGGGTAAAATAGAAGAAGCCATTGTTGAATATAAAGATGCTTTACGCATTGCTCCAAACAATTCTAATTTAAAAATTGGTTTGGCGAATGCCTTTCATAAAAAAGGAAAAACGACGCTTGGTTTGGTTTTGATAGAAGAAATGATTTCTCAAAAGGTCAAACTGTCTGTTAAAGGTTGGATTAGCTATGCAAAATTGCTTTTAGCTAATCAGCAATATTATGAAGCAAAAGAAGCGTACGATAATGCTATTGCTATCAATGAAAATGCAAAAGATAACTTCCTAGAAGCGGAAATCAATTCTAATCTAAATAAAAGCTCACCTCGTGAACCAGAGAAAATCAAACTGGGCGGAAAGAGTTTTGAACTCAACGAAGACGGCGAAGAAGAGAATGAAAGCATCGAAATTGAAAGACCGAAAATGTCTTTTGATGACGTTGGTGGAATGGATAAAGTGAAGGAAGAAATCCGTATGAAAATCATTCATCCGTTGGAACATCCAGATATTTACAAAGCCTACGGGAAGAAAATCGGTGGCGGAATTTTGATGTATGGCCCTCCAGGATGTGGAAAAACACATTTGGCAAGAGCAACCGCTGGACAGGTCAATGCGAATTTCATTTCGGTTGGAATCAACGATATTTTGAATATGTACATGGGCGAAAGCGAGCGCAATTTGCATGCTATTTTTAACAAAGCTAGAAGCATGAAGCCTTGTGTTTTGTTTTTTGACGAAGTAGATGCGCTTGGCGCAAATCGCTCTGACATGCGTCAAAGTGCAGGTAGGCATTTGATTAATCAGTTTTTGTCCGAGTTGGATGGAATAGAATATGATAATGAAGGTGTTTTGATTTTGGCAGCGACAAATGCGCCTTGGCACCTTGACCCAGCGTTTCGTAGACCAGGTCGTTTTGATAGAATTATCTTCGTTCCGCCACCAGATGATTCGGCTAGGGAGGCTATTTTAGAAATTCAACTCAAAGGAAAGCCTGTTGAAAAAATTGATTACAAAAAGGTAGTTAGCAAAACAAAAGAGTTTTCAGGCGCAGACCTTCAAGCATTGATTGACATTGCGATAGAAGGCAAATTAGAAGAAGCGATTAGAAAAGGTATTCCTATGCCTTTGAATACTAAAGACTTTTTGAACGCTGCCAAAAAACACCGAGCAACTACCAAAGAATGGTTCACTACCGCAAAGAATTATGCTTTGTTTGCAAATGAGTCAGGCTTGTACGATGATATTTTGAAACATATGAATTTGAAGAAATAGGAATTGTTGCGCTCCTACGTCGCTGATTGTTATAATTGTTGAATTGTTGCGCTGCGCTAATTGTTGCGAATATTAACGCACAAACACAAGTAATAATCATAACAATCAGCGTAGCGAAACAATTACAGCAATCAGCGACGAAGGAGCAAAACAATTACAACAATTATAAAATAATGGACGAATTAAATCCAAATTTGCGTCGAGGACTCTTGCTAATGGAGCAAAATCGTTTTCCAGATGCAGCGAAAGAATTTCAAAAAGCATTGGCGCAAAATCCTGAGAATCCGACAACTTACGCACTCTTTGCGGAATGCTTAATACAATTGGATCAAGGCGAAAAAGCGTTAGAAATGGCGCAGCAAGCATTGAATTTGGATGCTGGAAATCCATTTCATTTTAGTGTTTTGGCTAAAGCTTTTCTAATTCAAGAAGATTATAAATCTGCTAGAGAAGCGATTGATAAAGCCATTGAAATAGAACCATTTGATGCGCATTATTACCAGTTGAGAGGTCATATTGCTTTCAATCAAAAAGATTGGGAATTTGCTTTAGTGAATGCTGAAAAGTCATTGGAAGTTGACCCAGAAAATGTGAATGCAATCAATTTGCGTTCATTGACTTTGGTGAGATTGAATAGAAGAGATGAAGCCGCAGAAACGGCAGATTTTGCTTTACAGAAACAACCAGAAAATCCATATGCACATGCTAATAAAGGCTGGGCAGAACTGAATAGAGGCAATCATGAAGAGGCACAAAAGCACTTTAGAGAAGCCTTGCGTTTAGCTCCGATGAACGATATGGCGAGAATGGGTTTGAAAGAATCTATCAAAGCTAAAAACCCTATTTATCGCTTGATACTCAACTATTTCCTTTGGATGGGAAGAATGAGCGAGCGCAATCAATGGGCATTTTTAATCGGTTTATATGTCGTTTATCGTGGAACACTTTGGGCTAGAGATACGTATCCTGCGCTTTCTCCAGTCTTGACGCCTTTGATTATTATTTACATCATTTTTGCCTTTTCGACATGGATTGCTGTTCCTGTTTCCAACCTTGCATTGAGGTTACATCCGCTTGGAAAATACGCCTTAACTAGCGAAGAAAAACTTTCTTCCAATTTAGTTGGTGGTTTATTATTGAGTTGCTTAATGTTGCTTGCTACCTATTTTGCAACTGGCGATGAGTTGGCAATGGTGATGGCAGGCTGGTGCGGCTTGATGGCGTTGCCAATGGGAGTTTTGTTTAATGTACGAAAAGGAACAAACGGCAGACGAATTTTAACGCTGATGGCTGCTGCTATTGGTATAACCGGTTTGCTTGGTATTTTTGTAGCACCAGGTTTATTAACCGTTGCATTGTTGGGTATTTTTGCCTTTGGTTGGATTGCGAATTATTTTGCTATTCGATCTTAGTGCATTTACGATTGCAAATGTTATTTAGTAGAAATCATTGATTTTTTTGAAAGTCCAAACCTTATAAGTTTTGTAAACTTACCGCCCATGCACACTTGCTACAACCCTAAAAGGGTTCTAAAAGCTATAAGGTCTAGTTCTTCTATTTTTCAATAAAAAGTGTTCAATGT
>CAZMEH010001097.1:0-1982 GCA_964564885.1 uncultured Saprospiraceae bacterium
AAGATAGTGTATGTCAGATGTCTCCTAATATAAAACCATGCCCTAACTGTTTAGAAAATTTTGAAGTTCCTCAACAGTTAATAGATAATGATAATGTAATTAATTTATTAGTTCAATTGATAATTCCAAAAAATAATGTAAACCATATATGTGCTAAATTTTTATATCCTCAAGAGGAAGGAAAAGAGAGTAGTGCAACTGCTCAAAAGTTATTGACAGTTGATGTTGAATAGTTTTTTATTTTTATTAAAGCCTTTAAACTTCCATTTTAGCGGCTTTGATAAGCAATCATTGTAAAATTGAATATAAACCTCAATTTTTAATTCAAGTTGTTCAACAGAAGAAAAATTACCATTTGTAATTACATGCCGCTGAACTTTAGCAAACCAGTTTTCAATTGGATTAAGCCACGAACAATGTTTTGGAGTAAATAAAAATCGTACTCGATGAAAATCTCTTTCTAAAAAGGTTTTACGAGTTTTCATACTTTTTAAAAAACCTGATTCTCCTTTAATACCTAATTCTGCATTGTCATAGCCTTCCATTTCTCCAATCCACCTGACTAAACTTTCAGAAACATGAGTATTTAGCTGGTCTGATAAAACAACGATTTTATCCATTTCAGGCAACTTGTAGACCGTCTTTTTCATAAAATTACTATAATCTTCTTCTGTTCGTGTTGGTCCTAAAATATGATTAAATACTTTTCCATCTTCTACATTAATTGCTGCTATTAAAGTCGTTGTATCATGCCTTTGGTATTCATATTCTTTACGTAAATGTCCTCCTTGACTAACTGGCGCTTTTGCTTCTAAACGCTCTAAAGCTTGAATCCCTGTTTTTTCATCTATACTAATAACATGTAAATTGGGATCTTCTTTATTTATAGAAGCTAAAATAAATTCACAAATAAGTCCTACTTTAGCCACAAATAATGACCAATCCGCTATCTTAGGAAACAACCAATACTCACTCTTTTGCGGTTGTAATGGGTGATTTTTTTAAAATCCTCCCAACCTGTGCTCGGGAGATGCTTTCTACTAATCCTTCTGCTTTTGCCACTTGGGCTAACATTTCTTGGCTCCAAGTTGTTACCTCTATATTATGGTTTTCAGGCTTATCGCATGCTAAACTTACTATTTGTTGTTCTTCGGCTAAAGTAAATTTCTTCGGCTTTCCACTTCGCGGCTTGTCTGACAAAACTCCTATTATGCTTTCTCTTAGTGTTTTTGAAGCCTTTGGTACAGGATTTAATTCTAACTCTATTTCCAATAGCGTTTCATAATTTGATTCCCACCGATTTCGCCAGGCTTTTATCGTATTTATTGAACTGCCTAAACGGCGTTTTACTTCTGCATTACTAATCCCTTTCGATGCTAATAACAGAATATTTGCTCGTTTTACTAATTGTTGCTCTCTTTTATGTTCTTTTGTCAGTTGATATAAAACAAGTTCCTGTTTTGATGTGATTCTTATCGCCTTGGAGGAATGATATTTTCTTTTCATCCTACAAGATACGCACTATCAAGCACTTTTGAGCAGTTGCAGTAGTTATTATAAAATACAACAAAAAGAAGAAATTAATTCAAACAAAAATATTTTGAAAGTTGAACAAGAGATTGGATATTCTAATGATTACATAACAGACAATAGACATTATAAAGATATATTTATGATAACAAGAAAAGTCTATACTGAAAAATATTATATTGTTTATTATTTATATGTAAATACTGAGAAGGACTGACTCGCTTGAATCAAAATAAACCTGCCCATTATAACCGCTCGTTCTTTCTCAAATTTAGCTACTTTGGAGTAACAGGAATTTATAATATGCTTGAACTATAAAGGATTATTAACTAAAGTAGCCGCTGGCGTGAAATGAGCATTATATTTATCTTTTAATTCATTCATCTTATTCACCACATTTTGAACGCCCCAAGTATCAATTGCACGGAACGGGCCGCCAGTGAATGGCAAGA
>CAZMEH010001098.1:0-10011 GCA_964564885.1 uncultured Saprospiraceae bacterium
TAAATCGGTTTAAAACCTATTTTTTGAAAACGGGCTTGTTTCTAAAAGTAATTTTATATAACTTTGAATTTCAAAGTACTTTTAAAGATATAAAGTTATGACAAAAAGCATTTCAATTAAATTCATCAGCATCTCGTTTGTAATATTCATTGGCTATATTTTGTATTGTGCCAATACAGGAACTTCAAATATCTTCTTCACGATAATAGGAAAAGTCCCTTATGGTGATAAAATAGCGCACATGGGTTTGGTTGGAATACTTGCATTTTTACTTAATCTTTTATTAAGTTCAAAGACATTTTCGTTTAAAGGTTTCAATATTTTAGTCGCTAGTTTTGGCGTGTTTTGCTTTATGACAATAGAAGAGTTTAGCCAAATTTGGATTGACAAACGGACTTTTGACTTAGTGGATTTGACGTTTAATTATATTGGAATTGGTATTGCGAGTTGGTTGATTATCCGATTCTTTAAAAAGGTAGTGTTATGAAAACTAATGAGGAATCTAATATTATGTTTTGTTTTGCAATATTTTTGTTAGCACTTAGTTTTTTTATTACAATATTTTCTGAACCTGCTACATTAGATTCAAATAATGCAACAGAAGGAATGAATATTATTGTCATTCTCAATGCTATTTCAATAACTTTTATTTTAAGATCTGGAGACTTGAAAGTAAAATGGGATTATAGCTTTTTTTTCATTCCTTTATATATCTTCCTGATTTTATATGCTATTTTTTCGTTGGTTATTTTTGTGCTGATGTTCGCAGTTTCTGCAATTGAGATTGACTAATATATTTAATCCTTTTATAAAATAAGAATTACAAATCATGTCAAATAATCAGGCCAACGGAATTACCAATTTAGCGCAATTGATAAAAAACATGGAGCCTGTTTTAAATAAAGGTGAATATGTTTTCACAACAGTTCAGGATTTGAGTAATATTCCTAGAGAAATGTCGATTTGTGAAATGCGAGAAGTAGAAGGAACTACGGTTGTACTTTCCAAAGAAAATGCGATTCAATTGGGTTTAAGCTTTGAATTTATAGCTTCGTGGATTACTTTGAATGTTCATTCTTCGCTGGAAGCGGTTGGATTAACGGCTGCTTTTGCAAAGGCACTAGGCGATAATAATATTAGTTGCAATGTGATTGCAGGATATTATCATGACCATGTTTTTGTTGATACAAAAGACGAAACGAAAGCAATGAATGTGCTTCGGGAGATGAGTAAAAAAGCTCATTCATAAATCTGTCTAATTGACATTTTTCCAAGCGCCGCCATTATGTGCTTCTATTCCTCTACTTTTCAGAATAGTTGCAGCACGTCCACTTCTGATACCGCTTGCACAACAAGTGATAATTGGCTGCTTATATTTTTTTATTCTTCCTAGATTAGCTTCAATTGTATTCAATGAAATATTGATAGAGTTTTTTGCGTGTCCACTTTTATATTCATTCGGTGTACGAACATCAATAATTGTTGCACCTTGTGCGATTATTCCTTTCACATCAACAGATTTGCCAAATAAACCTTTTAAAAAATTGAACATGTTTGATTTTTTTATGAAAACAGGTATTGAGCTGGTTTTTTAAAAAAACATTGAAATACCTGTGGTAGTAGTTTTGAAAACTTTATAATACCACAAAGTTACACTTAAAATGATTTTAGAGGAAGTGATAAATGTCACTTTGATTGTAGATAATTTAGATTACTGAATAATTAGTATTATATAAAGTTGTAACTTTAATGTAATATTTTTCAATAAAAATGCTATGCTAAAACTTGTATCGGTATGATATTGATTAAGTTTAAGGAAAAGATGCTATTTAGTGAAGGAAAGGATTTAAAAGCAACCAAATGAAGGGTTAAATTGCGGCTTTTATTTTTGTAAAAATAGTCAAAGAACCAAAAGTATCTACTAATTGATAAAAATATAGTACAAACCATAAACGTATGAAATCCAGCCAAACTATCACAGCCCTACTAATTTTATTAACAAGCTTGGTACTCACCAGCTGCTTCAAATCGGAGTTACCCGTAAAAAAACTAAAAACGACCTACGCTAATGGAGAATCTCAATTTGCAAAGGTAAAAGGAATGGATGTTCACTTTAGAGATGAAGGACCAGAAAGAGCAAGACCTGTTTTGTTATTACATGACAAAGGCTCTTCGCTTCATGCATTTGATAAATGGGCAGATACACTAAAATTAAACTACAGAGTAATACGGCTTGATTTACCAGGATTTGGTTTGACTGGTCCTCATCCTGAAAACGATTACTCGATGAAAATGTATCGGGACTTTTTAGATGAATTTATGGCTGATTTGGGTATTAAATGGTGTTATATTGTAGGAAATGGTCTAGGAGGTCGATTGGCATGGGAACTGACTTTAGCACATCCTAAACGAGTCAAGAGAATAGTTCTTATTGGTGCAGAAGGCTATCCGATAACAGCTGAAAATATGACGATGATGGACAAGAAAGCTGGTGGTACTAAAATACAACAGCGAATATTTAGGTCTTTTACTTCTAAGCAAGTCGTTAAAAAAAGTATTGAAATGAATTATGGTGATCCTTCTAAAGCAACAGGTGAACAAGTGAAACGACAATATGATTTGTTGAGAAGGAAAGGTAATCGAACGGCTTATATTTCAAGGGCTAATCAAGATGATTATAATCGAACCCGTAGAATTAAAAATATTGGAATACCTGCCATGATCATGTGGGGCACAGAGGATAAAGTAGCTCCTATTCAGCATGCTTCGTTTTTTCATAGAGATTTGCCAAATTCAAAACTAAAGTTATATCCAGACGCAGGGCACTACCTTCAGGAGGAGTTGTCTAGTGAAACCGCAAAAGATTTGATGGTTTTCTTAAAAGCTAGGAAATAAGTAGGTTTACGATTTGTGAATATTTTGTAGTTAAAGAGATTAGGTGTTTTAAAACGCTTAATCTCTTTATTATTTGATGAATTGTATTTTAACAAAAATCTTTAGTGTAAAACAGAAATATGTATTCAATCGTAAAACTTTGTACATTTAATAACGGAGTACTCGTTCTATAAAAGAAGGGTTGCAAATTAAAGTACTAAATTTGAATAATATTCTTAGAATACTTAAATTTTATGCTTCTTTGAATATTTTAGTGAAGGATAATTTTTTCCTTTTCACCTACACTTATTGCAGAAAATCACTAACTATTTTATATGAAGTACAATCATGTCATCATACTTCTTCTTGTTTCAATTATTGGCTTAGTTGTATCGACACAATTTTTGGTACATCAGAATATTAAGAATCAACGGCAACATAGTACGGTTATTAATTATGCAGGAAAGCAAAGAATGATTAGCCAAGTTATAGCTAAAACGGTTCTAAATATCCAAAATGCGCATCAAAAAAATCAAGATTATGAAAGTCTAAATACAGAATTACGCTATTTGGTAGATGAGTTTAATACTAATTATGGTATTTTAAAAAATGGTGATCCCGAATTAAATATAATAGATCATAATTCTGAGACTGCTCAATTAATGCTGGAGGATCTGGAGGAAAGCTATAGGATAATTAAAGGAAATGCGGATCGGTTAATTGTGGAGAAGAATCCAGATAATATTGAACTAATCATAAATTCCATTTTAAGCAAAGAAGAAAGCTTCCTTTCTAAAATGAATATTGTTACAACTCAATATAATCTAGACTTTGTAGGAGAAAACAAACGATTAGCAAAATTACATTTAATCATATCTTTCCTTATTGTCATATTTTTGATATTAGAAGTAATATTCTTAGTCAAACCTGCATTCAAAAAACTAATAACTAAGAATGAAAATTTGCATCATATAAACGAATTATTGTCACTGAAAAATCAAGAAATAGATAATGCTAAAAGTAATGTTAAAAGCAAGAATAGAGAGCTAGAGCAAGAGAGTCAATTTTTATCTAAACAAAAAAAAGTGCTTCGGAGTAAATTAAATGATATTTATGTATCGGCTGATATTAACGAAATATTTATAAAAAACTTAACTTACGGCATGCGTGTGCCGCTTAATGCGATGATTGGAATGCTCCGTTTACTGGGCAGAACGTCGCCAACTGATGAGCAAAACCGACATATTAAGAGCCTTACAAAAATTGCAAAAAATAGCCTTAGTAATATTAATAATGTGATTAACTTTCAAGAACTTGAAGCGAATAAGATAAAATTGGAAGAGGATACGTTTAATATTAAAACGACGATTGTCAACATTTACGATACTTTATTACCAATAGCGTTAGAGAGATCCATTGACTTTAATATACGAATATCAGATAATATACCAGAGTTTCTAGTTGGTGATACACGGAGATTAAAACATATTATTTACAACTTGACTTATAATTGCATCAAGGCATCTCGGAATCGTAAAGTCTCGATTGATGTGTTTTTAAATCATATTAATACAGATAATATGGCGCACTTGGATTTTGCTGTTTCAGATAGTAGCTACGGTATTTCAGAGGAAGCTTCGCCTTATGTTTTTCAATTAATACAACCAAAAGGAAAGACAACTCACTACAATAGTTTGGAATTAGCCATCGCAAAAAAACTCTTAGAGTTACAAAACAGTACTATCCTGGTGGAAAGTACTATTGGCAAAGGAACGACGTTTTATTTCACGCTAATTTTGCCAGTTGGAAAGGAGTAGGACGACAAGTAGGCTTGACGACAAAGGAAACTAGTTTTATTAAAGCGAAAAGCCATTTGTCAAATCTCGAAGATTTGACAAATGGCTTTTTTATAAAAAAATTACTTAGAAAATATTTGCCGTCAGCCGTCAAGGCGAAGCCGCTCGTCCACCGTTAATCGTCTTCTTTGTCTTTTCCGTAAAGTTCATCTTCTGTTACCTTCACTACTTTCGTACCTTGCTTCAACTCGCTCGCTACCGCTTGATATGGTGCAACAATGATTTCATCATTTTCTTTGACTCCGTCTGTGATTTCAATAAATTCATCATCTTGAATACCAACTCCGACTTCTTTTAAAATAACAGAATCTCCTTGATATTGGAAAACAACCGTTCTTACATCACCGTCTGAGCTATTTTTATTTTTCTCCTCGTCGTCGTACTCTCTACTCGTTACCGCAGGAACAGGAAGCGTTAGAATATCTTTCTTAGTTTTAGTTTTGATATCAACCGTCGCAGACATACCTGGGCGGAATGGATATTTTCTTCTTTTAGAAACCAAAGCACTATAAGATTTTGAATCAATACGAACCTTAACCGTGAAATTTGTTACTTGGTCAGAAGAAAAACCACCTGCTGCACTTTCTTGAGCCGTGTTTGCGATTTCTTTTACAATACCCGTGAATTTTTTATCCAAATAAGCATCTACTTCAATATCAACTTCATCACCGACAGAAACACGCAATACTTCATTTTCACTCACATCAACTTGCACTTCGATATATTTCATATTCGCAATACGCAAAATCTCCGTACCAGCCATTTGCAAAGTACCAACAACACGCTCGCCTTGTTCAATATTCAACTTAGAAACGATGCCACTCATAGGTGCATAAATTGATGTTTGATTAAGATTTGTTCGTGCTTCTTTAACCGTTGCTTCTGCACTTTTTAACTGAAAACGAGCCGCTTCCGCACTTTGCTTTGAGCCTTCTAAGTTTGCTTCCGAAGATTGAAGATTAGCTTTTGCCGTTCTAAGGTTAGCCAAAGAATTGTCTACCTCGACTTGTGCAACCGCACCTTCTGCTAACAGTTTTTTATTTCTAGTATGAATAATTTTAGCGTTGTCAACCTGTGCAGTCATTTGTGCAATTTGCGCTCGCACTTGATTGATTGCAGATTTTGTATTAGCCAATTGTGCATTCGATGAATTTTGAGAAGCAATCGAACGCTCTAGGGCTGACTGATAAATATCTGGTCTAATCTTACATAATAATTGTCCTTTTGTTACAGAATCGCCTTCTTCAATGTATAGTTCGACGACCTCACCCGAAACATCCGAAGCAATTTTCACTTCAATTTCTGGAAAAATACGACCAGCTGCCGACACCGTTTCGGTTATCGTTCGCTTCGTTACTTTCTCCGTAACGACCTTTGTACCATCGTCTTTTCCTTTCCCTCTTTGTGATGCTACTACCACGATAATAGCCAAAAGGACTAGTAAACCGATAATTATGTTTCTTCTCTTGTTGCTTTTCTTTCTCTTAGTCATTGGACTGTTTTTATATACGGCTTACGGTGGATAGCTTGCCACGATTTCTCGTTGGTAGACGGCTCACAATAAGGTACTTTTAAAGATTTTTTTAAAACTAAAACGCTCTAACTCAATACTAATTTAACTGAATTGGTTTTCCTTGGTAAAAGTCTAAAATTTTCAATTTGAATATATAATCATACTTGGCAAGTACATACATGGTACGTGAGTTTTCCAAATTATTTCTAGCTGTATTAAATTCAAAAGCATTTGCAGCACCTAATCGAAAACGATTTTCGGTGTTTTCAAATGCAGCCTCTTGTGCGTCAATACTTTTTTGAGCAGCATCCAATTGTTTCGCTGCTGCCTTAGCATCAGCCATTGCGATTTGGATAGAAGATTTTAAGTTTTGGCGTAAAATTCTATTCTGATACTGTGTACCAATCACATTCAATTTAGCTTGCTCAATAGAAATTTTATTTTGCCCTTTATTGTAAATTGGAACATTAGCGGTCAAACCAATAAAGCTGCTGAAATTTTGATTGAGTTGTCCGAAATAGCCTAAGTTTGGAAAGCTAACATCAAAAGCTGGAAAAGCAATATCTACAGGTGTAGTAACGCCGTTCAATGTAACATCCGCATTAACGATATCCGTCCTAGGCGTTATCACAGGATTCGCCAAATCTCTACCAATATTAGAGTAGTTAGTATTCAAACCACCGCCAATTGTTATTGTTGGATATAATGCGCTTTCTGCAATTTCAACACTTTTTTCTGCACTTTGCCTACGCAATTCACCCGCTGCAATATTTGGTTGGTCTTGCTCAGAAATAGTAAATAAGGCTTCCAAAGACAACGCTTCTAACTCATCTGCTGATGGCAAATCAATAGTTGGTTTTTCAATTTGAAAAGGTGTACCTGGCTCAATGAGTAGTAACAATTTTAAATTCAAATATGAAATATCAACCGAATTTTGGTTAGCAACTAATGTCTGTTCTGTATTTGCAATTTGCGCCAAAATATCCAAACGATTGTTTGCAGGCAAAGAACCTGCTTTGATCAGTTTATCTGTTTGAGCCAATTGATCTTGAAGTTGTTTTTTGTTGACGGTAGTATTTGCTAGCTGTTCTTCTGCTAGTAATATTTGCAAATATGCTTGTGCTATTTGCAGACCAATATCGTTTTTCGCTTGTTCCAAATCCTTTCTAGCGGCTTTAATATTCAATTGGTTTTGTTGAATAGTGTTAGGAGTACGTCCGCCGTCGTAGACCGTAATGCCGCCATTTATAGAGATTCCATTGGTATGAATCGCATTATTAACAAAATCGTTGGTAGTCGGGTCAATTGAACGACCTGTATTGAAACCGTAAGACACGCTACCGTTTAAACTAGGATAATAGTCTCTTTTGCTGAAATCCAAAGCTAGTTCAGATTGCTTGACAGCTAAATTCGATTGTTGTATCGTCAGGTTTTTTTCTTGTGCATGACTAATGCAACGCTCCAGCGACCAATTTGTATTTTGACCAAAAGCACCAGCACTTACGACTAACACGAAGATTATTGTAAATATATTTTTAACCATAGCCTTGTATGAATTACGGATCCCGAGACTTCCACCGATATTTCGGGGCAGGCGGGACAAGTTTAAGAATTACGAATTAGGAATACACAAATTCATTTAGCCCTTATTCTTCAACAATTTTAATGAAACCATTTAGAACCATTTAATTATTTATATGAATACAAAGGATTTACAGATGAAATTAACCTTTGTGAATGCTCCAAAATGAGTATTTTTAAAACTCTAATTAAATTGGCTCTTAATCATAACCAATATTATCAATTAAGTGAATATGAATATTTTAACCAAATTCTTTATTTTTAGTTGTCTAATATTGCTTATTGCATGTCAACCAAAATCAGAGGAATCAATGCAACCATCAGAAGAACAATTGATAAGGGTTTCTTATCAAAGTCCAACGACAGAAAAAGAACGGGATTATTTTGTCTACTTGCCAAGAGGCTATGAAGATGATAAAACGAAGGAATGGGCAGTGATGCTGTTCTTGCATGGCGGCGGTGAACGAGGCGATGGCAAAGAAGGTTTACAACGTTTACTTGCAAATGGACCAATTTATGAAGCTTGGACATTGAAAAGAGATCTACCATTTATTATCATTTCTCCACAAATGCCTTTGTTTGGAAGGGCAGATAGCACGATGACGCCTTTGGATGCGATTGCGGAACGATTGGATGAAGGCACACCAGATCGCTCCGACGAATGGAATTTGACAGAGACAATGACAGGCGCAGCAGCAGTTAGTCAATTGCCATATGATAAAGAAGGTTTGCCTGATGGCTGGGGCGTGATTAAGGAGGAAGTCATGGCGATGCTTGACCGTACTTTGGTGAATTATAGAACGAATAAATCAAAAGTTTACTTGACAGGATTGAGTTACGGCGGTTTTGGAACTTGGATTTTAGCGAGTCATTATCCTGATAGATTTGCGGCAATTGCACCAATCGTTGGCTGGGCGCATCCTGATTTATTGCAACCTATTGTTGATAAACAAATTCCTACTTGGTGTATTTCTGGCGGTAGAGATTTTGTTGTTGAAAACAAATTTTTCTTTGCTGGCATGAATAAATTGCAAGAACTTGGACACGAAAATTTCCGCTTTACAGTTCATGAAGATATGGGACACGATGTATGGACTCGTGTATATGGCGGCGATGACATTTATAATTGGTTGTTAGGATACGAATTAAAATAATCGCAAGTTTTCGCCACAGATTGTAGTATTAAAACGTTTGAGAATTAAGTGGTTTTAGTTTTAACGAAAAACGCCGTAGCGATTTATCAGATAGCAAATACTTATCACCCGACATTAAACCATAAATAACCAAAATAAAAGTAAAAAACCTTTGCTAGTATTGATATATTATCTTTATTTGTAGAGGAACATATACGTTTTATTCTATTTCATATTAAAAAATAGATCGTTTTTAATGTGTATGTTTTTTATTAAAAATAAGGTATCAATAAACTACTAGGAGAAACCCGAAAATCCAAAAAGAGTAAGGAGCGATAACCGAAAAGCTTAAAGAGTAGGTAATAATCAATTATATTTTAACTATGAAAAACTTATTAAGTTTCACAGTAATGTTTGCATTACTGTTCGCATTTAACACTAGTTATGCAGCAACAGGTGGACACAGTACTTTAGAAGCGGCATCTGCTGCATTTGATTTGAGTCCAGAAGTTGACAAAAGTGAGTTGAGCAAAAAAGAACTTAGAAAGTTAAATAAAGCTCAGAAAAGAATCGCTAAGAAGCAAGCAGATGGGAAAAGTCAATTAGTAGCTTTACTACTTGTAATCTTTTTAGGTGGTTTAGGCGTTCACCGTTTTTACTTGGGTTACACTGGTTTAGGAATTATTATGTTATTAACAGGAGGTCTTTTTGGTATCTTAACTTTAATAGATCTTATCCGTATTATAACAGGTGATTTAGGACCTAAAGACGGAACTTACAGCGAAACACTTTAATCGAAAGATTGAATAACCACTGATAAAAAACCTCAAATTTCAATATTGAAATTTGAGGTTTTTTTATTGCTATTTACTCATGTTTATGCCTTAATAATGAATAAATAGTAGAATCTTCCATTCGATTATCATAAAAATAATGTTCTCGCAGAAGCCCTTCTTTTGCGAAGTTTAGTTTATACTATCAATCTGATAGATGCTTCATTTTGAGGACTAATAAAGGCTTCTATTCTATGCAATTTCATGGTTTTGAAACCATA